>NZ_BMOE01000007.1:0-80146 GCF_014646915.1 Deinococcus aquiradiocola
TAGACTGATCTCAGCTCGTGACTGGCAGAAAGAGAGCCCGATAAGAATGAGCGCGAGTGGCCCGATAAGCTGAGCGGCGGGGGCCAAGCTGGCGAGCGCACGCATCGGGATCAGCCGGGGCGGTCGGATCAGCAAGATCCATGTCCTGAGCGAGGGTCGAGGACGGCCATTGGCCGTCCTCGTGTCTGCTGGGGAAGCGTCGGATCCAACGTTTCTCATCCCGCTGCTGGACGCGGTGCGGGTGCTGAGGGTGATGAAAGGTTGTCTGAGAAAGCGTCCGACCAGTCTTAGGATGGACCGGGCATATGGGGCTGGAATGTACTCACGGGCCCGGAGGGCCCGTGGGATCCGCTGTATCTGTCCAGAGCGCGAAGACGCGAAGAAAGCGCGGCTGGAGCGGGGACAGCGAGGTGGACGGTCGCCCAGCCATGATCCGGAAGCCTATAAGCTTGTGATTTAACTGTTTGAGGGTCGAACGGGAGCGATTTTGTATGCTGCTTTATGGACGCTGACGCTCAGCTGGCTCCCTTACAGCAGTTTCGGGAAGACGTGTTTGGCGCGTTGGAACACCGTTCCAACGCGCAGTTTCACTTGCTGGACGCGATCACGACCGCCGGGATGGTGCCGAGCTTCGCGCACCTCAGCTTGCAGGGCAGTTTCTTGCATCGCTGGGGCAGCTTGTATGCCGCGTTAACCCAGGGAAAACACGATATTCAGCGGCTGAGAGCGGCGGTAGGAAGGACCCTGCTTCCAGACGCCCCCCCGGTCTTCGCCATCGACACCAGCACCTGGGTCAGGAATGATGCCGAGACCAGCCCAGGACGCGGCTTTTACTACCACGCCAGTCGGCACAGCGCCGGGAAGCCCGTGGTCGCTGGATGGTCGTTCTCCTGGATCGCTCAACTCGGGACCACGCAGAGCAGTTGGACCGCGCCGCTGGATGTTCAGCGCGTTTCTGTCGAAGGAACGGCCCACCAGACCGCGGATGACCAGATCCAGCAGGTGATGACGTTGCTTCACGGGACCACCACACCTCTGTTCGTGTTTGACGGTGGATACGACCCGACCCGTCTGGCAAAGCTGCATCACGCTGAAAAGATTGCCGTCCTGGTCCGTGTCCGTCGAAATCGACGCTTCTATTTCGACGTCGACGACCGTCCTGGTCCCCAGGGCGGTCGCCCCCGGGTCCATGGGGCACGCTTCAGTTGCCAGGACGAAACGTCGTGGCCTGCTCCACATCAGGAACACCTGGAGACCACTTCGGCATACGGAGCGGTTCGGGTCCGAGCCTGGTCCGGTCTTCATGTCAAATCCGGGCAGGATGTGCGTCCGGGTGACAACTCGGCGAAGACGACCTATAGCGGTACCGTCCTGCTGCTCGAAGTCTCCAAACTCCCTCGCGAGACCAGAACGCCGCAAGCGTTCTGGCTCTGGTGGCGAGGTCCGGGGACCCCGGACCTCGCCTTGCTCTGGCGGGCTTATACCAGGCGATTTGACCTGGAACACACCTTCCGCTTCCTGAAAGGCACCCTGAATTGGGACAAGCCTCGGGTCCGAACACCGGAGCAGGCAGAACAGTGGAGTTGGCTGGTGCTCCTGGCCTTCACCCAGTTGCGGTTGGCCAGGGCCGTCCTGGAAGATGCCCGGCTTCCCTGGCAAGCTCCTCAAGCCCAGGGACGTCTGACACCGAGTCGAGCTCGACAAGGTTTTGCTCAGCTGTTGCCACGCTTGGGGACCCCAGCTTCCCCGCCAAAACCCTGTGGTTACTCTCCAGGCCGACCTTCTGGACGCCGCTCCCCACCAGCGACACGTTACCCGGCGGTGAAACGCACCGCCTGACCGGCCTGAACAACCAACAACACGATCAGGACGACCGCCACAATCAGCGGTCGGCTTAAATCACAAGGTAAGGAGAGAAACCTCGTGGAGCGCTGCATCAATCGACTGAAGGATTTCCTTGCGATGGCCACTCGGTATGACAAGCGGGGCTGGCATTTCCTGTCGGTCGTGCACATCGCCTGTATTGTCCTCTGGCTCTGATTCGTCAGACACACCCTAGCACCCGAGGTTAATATGGACAAGATGAAATTCCTTACCCCTCTTCTGCTCCTCTCCGTTACTGCCGCTTCCGCTCAGGACATGCAGGGTCTGTACGATCCCGCTCCTCCTGCCGACAGCGCCTTCGTCCGCGTCCTGAACGCCCCCACCGCCACGCTCGGCACGAAAGCCGTCACCGCCGGGAAGGGAGCCGCCAGCCCTTACGTCATCGTCCCGCAGGGCAGCTTCACGGCGAAGCTCGGCGCCACCACCGGCACCCTCAAGGTCGAGGCCGGAAAGTTCTACAGCGTCACCCCCCTCAACGGCAAGCTCGTCCTCATCACCGATCAGGCGGCCGAGAACCGCGCCAAGGCCCTGCTAAGCATCTACAACCTCAGCAAGAACGCCAGCATCGACCTCAAGACGGCCGACGGCAAGACCACCGTCGTCAACGGCGTCAAGCCCGGCGAGGTAGGCAGCCGCGCTGTGAACGGCATCACTGTCGAGCTTGCGGCCTTCAGTGGCACCAAGAACCTCGGCGCGCTCAGGAGCGTCTCCCTCGAACGCGGCAACGCGTACGCCATCGTCGTGACGGACACGGGCGTCACCTTCACCACCAGCAGCACGAAAACCAAGTAAGGCCAGACGAGTGGTCTTCAGCAGCAATATCTTCCTGTTCGCGTTCCTGCCTGTCTTCCTGGCCCTCTATTACCTCCTCCCCTTCAAGGCCAGAAGCGCCTGGATCCTCCTCGGCAGTTACGCCCTTTACGCTTGGTGGCGCCTCGACTTCCTCTGGCTCCTCGCCGGCGTCACCCTCGCCGCTTACTTCTTCGCCCTCGCCATCAATCAAGCCGTCGGTCCCCGCCGGTTCCAGCTCCTCAGTGTCGGCGTGACCCTCAACCTGCTCGTACTCGCCTACTTCAAGTACGCCAACTTCGGCATCGACTCCTTCAACGCCGCCATCACCGCCGTCGGCCTCCAGCCCTTCACCTGGACCCCCGTCCTCCTCCCCATCGGCCTCTCCTTCTTCATCTTCCACGCCATCAGTTACCTCGTCGACGTCTACCGCAAGGAAGAACCCCCCACCCGCAACCTCCTCGACTTCGCCGCCTTCATCGCCCTCTTCCCCCACCTCATCGCTGGTCCCGTCCTCAAGTACAACCTCCTCGCCGACCAGTTCCGCACCCGCACCCACACCCTCGAAAAGTTCAGTTACGGCGCCACCCGCTTCATGACCGGCTTCGCCAAAAAGGTCCTGATCGCGGATACCATCGCGCCGCTGGTGACCGCCAGCTTCGGTCATGCGAACCCTACCCTGGCCGACAGCTGGCTCGGCGCCCTCGCCTACACCCTGCAGCTGTACTTCGACTTCAGCGGTTACAGCGACATGGCCATCGGCCTGGCCGCCATGATGGGCTTCAAGTTCCCCGAGAACTTCAACCACCCGTACATCTCCCGCAGCATCACCGAGTTCTGGCGCCGCTGGCACATGAGCCTGAGTTCCTGGCTGCGCGAGTACCTGTACATCGGGCTGGGCGGCAACCGCAAAGGACGCACTCGCACCTACATCAACCTGTTCCTGACGATGCTGCTGGGCGGCCTGTGGCACGGCGCGAACTGGACGTTCGTGCTGTGGGGCGCATGGCACGGCGGGATTCTGGCCGTCGAACGTCGCCTGAAGGAAGCGAGCCTGTGGAAGCCCAGTCCGGCCTGGCTGACGATTCCCGGCACGATGCTGCTGGTGATCGTGGGCTGGGTGATGTTCCGGGCGGACAACGTGCCGGACGCGCTGCGCATGTACCGCGGGATGCTGGGCCTGAATGGCGTGTCGCTCAGCGACACGCTGGCATGGCAGGTCCGGCCGAGCGAACTGGTGACGATGCTGCTGGCGGGTGTGCTGGTGTACGTGGCGCCCTGGTGGGGCCGCACGGTGGGAGACGTGGGTGGACGCCTGCTGCGTCCCCGCCTGGCGGTGACGGCCACGACGGTGCTGCTGCCGCTGTTCGTGCTGGCCATCCTGAAACTGTCCGCCCAGAGTTACACGCCCTTCCTGTACTTCCAGTTCTGAGGTGACCTGACATGACCGAATTCGCTCAGGACACTCTGAAAAACAACATTGATCAGCCGGGAACCCCGGCCGTCCTGCGCTGGATGCCCGGCGCCTTCCTGATCGCGGCCGTCGTCACCGGGGCGGCCCTGACCCTGACGTCCAAAGGGGCGCGCGACTTCCCGAAAGACCAGGAGGTCGTGACAGGGAAGTGGGCGCACACCTACGAGACGGGCCTGGACGCCGGGGTCCCGTTCCGGGACCCTGCCGTGAAGCTGTGGGGCACGACGAACTACCGCCTGTTCGGTGAAGCCCGTGAGGGAGCGCTGGTCGGCGCGGACGGCTGGCTGTATACCAGCGAGGAGTTCGAAACGACCGATACAGTCACGGATGCGCGCGAAGTGCAGAAGAAACTCGCGTTCGTGCGTGAAGTGCGTGACGCGCTGGCCGCCCAGGGAGCGCACCTCATCGTGGCGGTCATCCCTGCCAAGACACGTGTGTATCCGGAACATCTCGGAGCGTACAAGGTCCCAGCCGTGAAAGCCGCCCTGTACGAACAGTTCCGGGAGAGCGTGACGGCGCTCGGTGTTCCGGCGCCGGACCTGCTGCAGGTCCTGCAGCAGCACAAGGCCCAGGGGAACCTGTTCGTCCGGACGGACACGCACTGGACGCCACTCGGCGCGAAGATCGCGGCTGACACCCTTGCAAAGACTGTTCGGGAAACGTGGCCGACCCTGGATCTCCCAGAAGTCTCCTTCGAGACCACTTCGAGTGCTGCTCCTCAGAAGACCGGGGATCTGCTCCGATACCTACCACTCCCTGCAGGTGAAGGTCCGCAAGCCGCGGAAGTGCACGTGCCCACGACCACACAGGTCGGCGAGAGTGGCGGAGGCCTGCTCGGGGACGCCGAGGTGAGCGTGACGCTGGTCGGCACGAGTTACAGTGCGATCAAGGACTGGAACTTCGAAGGGGCGCTCAAGGAGGCCCTGCATACCGACGTCCTGAACGCAGCCGATCCCGGTAAGGGGCCGGTCGTGCCGATGAGGGCATACCTGAAGAGTCAGGCCCTCAAGGATGCACCGCCGAAACTGGTGATCTGGGAGATTCCCGAACGGTTCCTGCGCTTTCAATACCCCGAAGAAAGCCGCTGAACCTCAGTACCGGACATCTTTGTTCAGCCGCCCCTAGAGCATTTGTCATAAAAACATGTGAGGGTGAGCGTGCTTAAACCAGCCAAAGGTATCGAAGGGCGTCACCGCCTGAAGCGCCCGACCGATGGCGTCCATCAAGGTGTCCAGGGTGGACCACCCGCCGCCCGAACGAGCGCTTTCAGTTTGGAAAACATCATCTCAATCGGATTGAAATCCGGACTGTAGGGAGAGAGGTAGAGCAAGCTGCACCCCCGAGCTTCGATGAGCGTCCGTACGGACGCTCGGTGGTGGGAGGAAAGATTGTCCATCACGACCACCTGTCCTGGCTCGAGGGCTGGACAGAGTTGCTCGCGCACGTACCACTCGAAGGTGTCCCCATTGACCGCTCCGGGAGTGACCAGCGGGGCCACTGGCCCCGCGAGGCGCAGGCCACAGATCAGGGTCTGGTTCAGGCCATGGTTCCGGGCCACCTGGCCCACAGCGCGCACATGACTGGGCGCGCGGGCATACAACGGAGTCATGGAGGTGTTGAAGCCACTCTCGTCCAGGAAGACCAGCTGCGTGGGTGCCTGCAAGTCGGGCGCCAGCTCGTTCAGGAACGCCAGACGGCGTTCCTCACACCGTTCGCGAGCGATCAGCGTTTTTTTTATAGGTGATGTGCTGCCGAGCGAAGGCCCGGTCGACCGTCTTGGCGCTGACCTTGAGGCCCGTGGCTGCTTCGAGCATGCGGGCATGCTCGACCAACGTCGCGTCGCCATGTTCTTCCAGTTGTTTCAGGAGTTGTGCTTCGTGCAGGGCAGTCAGCTGAAACGGGCGACCTGTGGGCTTGGCCACCACGTGCAGCTGGCCCAGCCGATGACTCTTGAGGTACCGGTAGACCGTCATGACGTTCACCGAGAATTGACGAGCGGCATCTTTGACCGACGTTCCGTTCTCGACAGCGGCAACGATTCGTTCCCGTAATGCGAAGTCATATCCCGCCGCTCCAACAATCTTCATACGCTTATTATGGCAGAAGCCTAGAAGGCGACAGGCAGGGTTTTCAGGCCGCGCAGCTGGGTGCTGTCCCGCCAGACCACCTGGTCTCGCGGCACGTCCAGGCGCAGACCGGGCAGGCGGCGCAGCAGTGTCTCGAAGGCGATCTCTCCCTCCAGCCGGGCCAGCGGCGCGCCCAGGCAGAAGTGAACGCCCTGCCCGAAGGCCACGTGCCTGTTCAGTTCCCGGGCGAGGTTCAGCTCCTCGGGGTCAGTGAAGGCCCGCTCGTCGTGGTTGGCCGAGCCGAGCGCCGCCAGGATCACGTCGCCGCGCCGGATCTGCTGGCCGCCGAGTTCCACGTCCTCGCGGGCGTAGCGCGGGGCCGGGCTGAAGACCGGGCCGTTGTAGCGCAGGATCTCCTCGACGGCGGCCGGAATGCGGCCGGGATCGGCCTTCAGTCCGGCCAGCTGTTCCGGATGGTCGAGGAGCGTCAGGATGCCGATGCTCAGGAGATTCGAGGTGGTCTCGTGCCCGCCGAAGATCAGCAGGCCGACGGTCGCCATCAGTTCACCCTCGGTCAGGGTGTCTCCCTTCTCTTCCAGCCGGATCATGCCGCTGATCAGGTCGTCACCTGGACGTGCCCGCTTGTGGGCGATCAGCTGCATCACGTAGGCCGAGAAGTCACGCAGCACCTCCGGCTGCGGGTTGGCATGGTCGGACAGTCCTTCCGACCACACCTGCATCTGCTTCATGTCGGTGGGCGGCACGCCCAGCATCTCGCAGATCACCTGAATCGGCAGCGGGTAGCCGAAGTCGGCGACCACTTCCATCCGGCCGCTGTCCTGCACCCTGTCGATCAGGGCGTCGGTGAGGGCCTGAATCCTGGGGCGCAGCGTCTCGACGTACCTGGGGGTGAACACCTTTCCCACGAGCCCGCGCAGGCGGGTGTGTTCCGCGCCGTCGACGCTCACCATGGTCTTCGCGCCCAGAAAGCTCTGTTCCTGGGCGCCGCCCTCGGCGGAGTGCCCGAAGACCCCCGCGTCCGGGTGGATGGCGCTGGCGTCGACAGTGAAGCGCGGGTCCTTGAGGAATCTGACGGTCTCGGCGAAGCCGGTGATCAGCCAGGTGGCCGAACCGGTCGGATTGTAGGCTGTGGGTGCGTCGATCTGCACGACGGGTCCGCTGGCCCGCATCCGGGCGAACATCGGGTAGGGGTTGGCGGCGGTCGCCGGGTCGAAAACGTTCGGGGTGTGGTCGTGGCTGGTCATGTGCGTGCTCCTGGCGGGTTCAGATCGGGGTTCCGGGGGGTCGGGCCGAGGGGGACGGGACTGCGCGTTTCGGAGGTTCAGGAATTCAGCCGACGGTCCATCCGCCGTCCACGGTCAGGACCGCGCCGTTGACGCCTTTCGCGTCGTCCGAGGCCAGGAACAGGGCGGCGCGGGCGATCTCCTCGGCCTGAAGCACGCTCACGCCCATCCTGTCGAGCGACAGCGGGGCCAGGCGGGCCATGCCCAGCGGGTTCGGTACCGTGATGCTGCTGCCGATGCCGGTGGCGACCCCGCCCGGCGCGATGGCCACGCAGCGGACGCCCTGCGGCAGGTACGTCCAGGCGACGTTCCGGGTCAGGCCGATCAGGGCGTGCTTGGAGGCCGTGTAGGCGGTCCCGGCCCGCCCGCCGAACTGCCCGCCCACCGAGGCGGTGTTGATGATGACCCCGCCGCCCTGTGCGGTCATGATCGGCAGCGCGCGCCGGGTGGCGTACATCGGGCCGCTCACGTTGACGGCCATCACCCGCTCCCACAGGTCGTCGTCGATTTCGGCGGCGGGCACGAAGTTGTCGAGGATGCCGGCGTTGTTGCACAGCACGTCCAGGCGACCATGTGCACTGACGGCCGCGTCCACGAAGGCATTCACCTGCGCGACCTTCGATACGTTGACCTGCACGGCGAGCGCCTCGCCTCCGGCCGCCCGGATCTGCGTGACCAGTTCGTCCAGGGGGGCGGTGTTCAGGTCGCCGAGGACGACCTTCGCGCCTTCGCGGGCGAACAGTTCGGCCATCGCGCGGCCCATGCCGGACGCGGCTCCGGTGATGGCGACGACCTTGTGGGCGAGACGTGGGGATGAGGGTTGATGGGTCATGCCGTTCACTCTGAAGGCCGTGCCGACCCTTAAACAGTCCAGGGATTATCCTATGACCGACACTCCCCGGCCGAACGTGACGGGGGCGGACCGGGAGGGCCGAATGACTGAGGAACAGCGCCGTGAGCTGGGAGGTTTACTGCGGGAAAAACGTGCGGGATTGCGCCCGGCCGACGTGGGACTCCCTGAAGGGATCAGGCGACGCGCCCCCGGACTTCGACGGGAAGAGGTGGCGCTGCTGGCCGGCGTCAGCGTCGCCTGGTACACGTGGCTGGAACAGGGCCGCGCCATTCGGCCGTCGGCAGGCACCCTGGAGCGGATTCTCGACGCGCTGCGCTGCACCCAGGAGGAACGGCTCTACATCCAGCAGCTCCAGCGGGCGACCCCCGACCCTCCGGAAGGACCCTGGAATCCTCTGCTTCAGCAGGTGCTGGACGCGTTTCTGCCCGCCCCTGCCCTGCTGCTCAACCAGCACTGGGAGCGGACGGCGCAGAACGCCACAGCGGAATACCTCGAATTCTTCCCGCAACTCGGTGACGGGGCCTGCCTGCTCGACCTGATGTTCCTCGGCGCCGAAGCGCGCGCAATCGTGCGCGACTGGCCGGACCAGGCGCGGCAGCTCGTGGCCGCCTTCCGCCTCGACAGCAGCCGCTACACGAACGACGACTGGTTCCCGCAGAAGGTCAGGCAGCTGAGTGCAGCCAGCCCGGACTTCGCCACGTTCTGGGCCGAGCGTCAGGTGCGCGATCACGCCGCCGTCCACATGCACCTCCAGCACCCGGAATTCGGTCTGCTGGCACTCAATGCGACCTGGCTTCAGGTGAGCGGCACGCCGCACTTCAAGATTCTGGTCTGCACCGCCGATCCAGGGTCCCCCACCGCTGCCGCCCTGGCGCGGATGGCTGCACGAACACGGTGACCAATGGGTTGGCATTGCACGCAGCCTGCTTCGTCCTCTGGCTCTGATTCGCCAGACTTCTGGTCCACGCGTTCAGGGTTCGGTTGCCGTCAGATCCTGAACGGGATGGTGCGGTGGGCGGGCCGGGCCCGTCCAGGTGGTTCGGCCCATGGCCCACCAGAGTGCCGGAGCACCGACGAGCAGGGCAGTCCCGGCCAGCCACAGGGCGTCGCGCAGGCCGAACAGAAACGCTGATCCGCTTCCGCCTGGATGCCGGGCGATCACCGCGCCCAGGGTCGCGACGCCCAGGGCGACGCCGACCTGTCGTAAGGCGTTCAGGACGCTGGACGCCTGACTCAGCTGGTCCTGGGGGGCGCTGGCCATCGCGGCGGTGGTGAGCGCGCCCAGGGACAGCCCGACGCCCAGGCCCATCAGGGCGAATTTCCACCACAGGTCCCAGCCGTTCATGGTCAGCGTGATGCCGGTCAGGAGGAGGATGCCCAGCCCGGTCAGGCTCAGCCCGAGGGTGGCCGTGAGCCGTTCGCCTCTGCGTGCGGTGAGGCGGCCGCCCAGGGTCGATCCCAGGGCAGTCCCGAGCGGGAACAGCGCGGTGATCAGACCGGCGCGGGTCGCCGTGAAATGCAGGACGCCCTGCAGGAGGATCGTGAAGAAGACCAGCAGGCTGAACGGACCGAAGAACACCACCAGGCCGCCCAGGTTGGCGGCGGTGTAGGCCGGGTTCCTGAAGAGGTTCAGGGGAACCAGCGGTGCCTGGACATGTCGCTGCACCCAGACGAACAGTGTGAAGGCGATGCCGGCGCCCGTCAGGCAGGCCAGGACTGCCGGGGAGGTCCAGCCCAGACCGTTGCCCTGCGTCAGGCCGTAGATCAGGGCAGCCAGGGTGAACGTGATCAGGATCAGGCCGGTCAGGTCGATGGGTTTCGCGGGGAGGGCCGCGGTGGGGCGCGTGCCTCGCCGGGCGATCCAACCTACGGTCAAGCTTGCCAGTGCGAGCGTCCAGAAGACCGACGTCCATCCGAACGCGTCGACCAGCACGCCGCCCAGCACCGGGCCGATGGCGATTCCCAGGCCGGATACGCCGGCCCAGAGGCCGATGGCGCGGGCCCGGGCGGCAGGTTCGGTGAAGGCCAGGGTGAGGAGCACGAGACTGGCCGGCTGCACGAGCGCGGAACTCAGGCCGGAGATGCCCCGGCCCAGCAGGACCGCGTTGAAGGACGGTGCCAGTGCGGCCAGCAGCGCGCCTGCCGCGCCGACGGTCAGGCCGGCCAGCAGGGTGCGGCGGAACCCCAGTCGCGCGCCCAGCAGTCCCCCCACCAGGAGGAATGCGGCGTACACGATGTTGTAGACGTTGACCGCCCATGGCACGTCGGTCGGTGCGATCTGCAGTGTCCGCTGCAGGGCGGGCAGGGCCGGGTTGACGGCCGCGACGTTGAACATGACCACCACGACGGCCAGACTGGAGGCGATCAGGGTTGAGCGCTGCAGGGTCGTCCGGGATTCATTCATGTGGCGTCTCCGGTGTGAGGGTGCTGATGAGGTGGTCGCGTGTGGTCTTGAGCAGGGCGTCGCTGAGGTCGCGGTCGGTGACGGCGCGGGCCAGCATGACTGAACCGACCATGCCGCAGAGGACGGGCAGCACCTCGGCGCGCCGGGCTTCCGGCGTGTCGGCGTGGGACAGGGCGCACAGGTCGTCGATCATGCCGAGCAGGGTGGCGGTGAACGTCTGCCGGATGTCCGGTGCGTGCCGGGTGAGTTCCGGGGTGAGGGTGGGCAGGATGCAGCTGCCTGCCGCGTCGACCTGGTCGCGGTGCCCGCGGCTGACGTACTGGCGGACGACGCCGCCCAGCCCGTAGGGGGCGGTGTTGGTGGCGGCCTGGAGCAGGGTGCTGGCGGTGCTCCTGAGACTGCGGGTCAGGGTTTCCTGCACGAGTGCGTCCTTGCTGCTGAAGTGGGCGTAGAACCCGCCGTGGGTGAGTCCGGCCTTGCCCATCAGTGGTCCGATGCCCACCGTGTCCAGGCCGCCTTCCTTGAAGGCCTGGGTGGCGGCGTTGAGGATTTTCTCGCGTGTGGCCTGGGCGTGGTCGGTCTTGTAGCGGGCCATGGGGTTCCTCCGGAGGCGGGTGGGCTGGGCGGTGGGCGTGGGCGAGTGGCCGCTCGGGTTGATCTGGATCGCTCTCCATATGATACATATCATATAAATGGGTGGTCGCCCTGACGGCCACTGCCGATCCGCACCATTCGCACCCGTACCGCCCGCCCCAGACCTCGATCAGGAGACGCCATGACCGACCCCACCTCAACCAACCCCACGACCACCAGCTTCACTCCCGCCGAACGCACCCGCCAGCGCACCTACCACTGGGGCGACCCGCTCATCGGTGCGCAGGCCGCGCGACACCTCAGCGGCTTGGAGTACCTGCGTGCGATGGTACGGGGCGAGTTCACCGGCCCACCGGTCATGGACACGCTGAAATTCAGCCTGGCCATGGACGACATCGGAGACGGGCGCGTGACCTTCCGGATGACTCCGCAGGAATTTCACTACAACCCCATCGGAAGCGTGCATGGCGGCGTCTACGCGGCGGTGCTGGACTCTGCGCTGGGCTGCGCGATCCACACGCGGCTCCCGGCGGGCGTGGGCTACACGACGCTGGAACTCAAGGTCAGCTACCTGCGCCCCCTGCTGGTCGGCATGGGGGAAGTCCGCGCGATCGGCGAGGTGCTGAGCCTTTCAAAGCAGGTGGCGACTGCGCAGGCCAGACTGGTCGACGCACAGGACAAGCTGTTCGCGCACGCCACGACCACCTGCCTGCTCCTGCGCCCCACCTGAGCAGCGGAACGGGAAGATGACGGTCAGGGGACGCTGAGGACGGTCAGGTCTGCCCGGAGCGGGAGGGTGTTGCCCGGCACGAGGCCCAGGAGAACGCCGGTCAGGACGAAGGTGCCGAGGCCGCCTACCTTTGATCAGGTCAGGAAGGCTGCCGGCCAGCATGGTCTGCAGACCCCTGAAGCCTGTGTCGGCCAGGCAGTACAGGTTGGAGGCACCCAGGTCATGGGCGCTGCTCAGGCGGGCGTCGAGACCTGTGCGGGCCAGAACAGCCTGAACGATCGGCGGCAGGCCCGCCAGGAATGACAGGAGGACGACCGGGACGCTCCACACGGCGTGACCTGCTGAGCGCGTGCCCTGGTCCGCCAGGGTCGGGGGTGGCGTTCGCCAGAGTGGCTGGGGCACCGTGCAGCGGATCGGTACGGCCGTTCGACCGTATACGGATGGGCCGGGGCGGCGCTCACGGGGTGTGGGTCAGTGCGCCGCTGACCTGCTCGAGCACCTGATCGGAGAGGGGAGTGCCCTGGGTGGCACGGGCGATGAGCAGGGCGCCGAGCATGGTGCAGGCGGTCACGAGGCCGCTCCGGTCGTCGGTGTCGAGCCACCGGGCCAGTCCGGTCACGCCGTCGGCGAGGACCTGGCGCATGTCGGTCGTGCCGTTGCGGGCGACGTCCTGAACGAGGCCGGCGGTCGGGCAGCCCTGGCCGGGCTGGTCACGGTGGGTGGGGGAGAGGTAGGCCCGGATGTAGGCCTGCTGGGCCGCGTGGTGGTCGCCCTGCGCACCTTCGGCGTCGGCCATCTGGGCGGCCATGGTGGTGTACGCGTGGCGGGTGGCTTCGAGGACCAGGGCGTCCTTGGAGTCGAACTGGCGGTAGAACCCGCCGTGGGTGAGCCCGACTTCGGCCATGATGTCCTGCACGCTGACATGGTCGACGCCGCGTTCGCGCAGGAGTTGCGCGGCGGCCTGGATGGTGCGGTCGCGGTTCTGGGCCGCCTGGGCTTTGGACACTCTGGGCATGGGGCCTCCTGTGTTGGGGATGGGGCGGAGTCGTCCGCTTGACAGATTATAGATCACGAACATAATCTATTTTTAGATGAGATCCGTCATCTATTTTACCCGAACGCCCGGCACGCACCCGCTCCACGCCCCCCAGGAGGCCCGCCCATGCAGATCAAAGATTCCGTCGTCCTCGTCACCGGCGCCAACCGCGGCCTCGGCCTCACCCTCGTCCACGCCCTGATCACTGCAGGGGCCCGCAAGGTCTATGCCGCCGCCCGGAATCCCGACAGCATCCAGATTCCCGGCGTGACCGCCATCAAGCTCGACGTCACCTCACCCACCGACATCGCCGCCGCTGCCGAAGCCTGCGGGGACGTGTCCATCCTGATCAACAACGCCGGCATCCTCGACCACCAGGGCGTCCACCTCCTGACCGAAGGCAGCAGCGGCGCCCTGAACCGGGAGCTGGCCACCAACGTGTTCGGCCCCCTCCACCTCAGTCAGGCCTTCGCGCCGATCCTGGCCCGCAACGGCGGCGGCGCCGTCCTGAACATCCTGTCGGTCCTGAGCTGGATCAGTGTGCCTGGCGCCGCCACCTACTCCATTTCCAAGGCTGCCGCGTGGTCCATGACCAACGGCCTGCGCCACGAGCTGCAGGCCCAGAACACCCAGGTCACGGGCCTGCACGTCGCCTACATGGACACCGACATGGCCCACGGCGTCACCGGCGCCAAAACCTCCCCTCAGGACGTGGCCCGTCAGGCCCTCGCAGCCCTGGAAGCCGGGCAGCCGGAAGTGCTGGCCGACGACACCAGCCGTCAGGTCCGTGCCGGCCTCTCTGCCGAGCAGGCCGTGTATTTCTGAACCGGGGCATCCCTGAGCGCCGCAACCCGGGCGTCCCGCTTCAGTCCACCTGAGCTGGACGGGCGCTGAGTTCGAGCAGGTCCAGTTCCGCTTCGGTTACGCGGTAGGCGTCATCTCCGATGATGCCGCTGCGGCGCAGCGTCTCGATGGCCTCGCGGGACGCCGCCAGCACCTGCCGCCTGAGCACGTTGTCCGGAGAATCGTGCGGATCGCCACCCGCGCGGGCCCGGTTCAGGCCCTCCTCGTATTCAGTCCGGAGACGCTGCGCGGCCGGGGAGGTGTCGCCTTCCAGGGCCGCGCGGGCAGCCTTGAGCGCCGCCTTGCGGGCCACGCCGATCTCCTGCTTGACGACCGTATCCTCGGGGAGGCGCAGCAGCGTGAGCAGCGGCCGCAGCGTCAACCCCTGGATGACCAGTGTCCCCAGCACCACCACGAATGCCGTCAGCTGAATGAACGCTCTCGCGGGAAAGTCGTCCGGCAGCGCCAGGGCGGCCGCGAGCGTCACGATCCCGCGCATGCCGGACCAGCCGATGACCAGTCCACTCTTCGCTGGCAGCGGCAGCTGCCTGCGGGACCGTTTCATCCGCTCCGGCCGCTGCGTCAGGGTGTACATGAGCGCCCACAAGAGCCGGGCCACGATCACCACCCCCAGAATGATCAGGGCAGCCCCCAGCAGGCGCCGCCCCTCCCCGCCGCCGAGGGTCTCCAGCACGGGGCGCAACTGCAGGCCGATCAACGTGAAGGCCGTGACGTTGAGCACGAACGTCACCGAATCCCAGACCGCGAAGGACGGCACCCGCGTCCGCGCGGTCAGGGCCGTATTCCGTCCAGCCAGAAGCCCCATCACCACGACCGTGACGACAGCCGACAGGCCGAGACGTTCAGCCAGAAGCCACACGCCGAACGTCAGCACGAACTGGAACACCACGGACGTGGGAACGTCCTCGATCTGGGAGATGAGCAGGCCCACCAGCCGGGCCAGCACCCAGCCCACTGCGATACTCCCGACCAGCACCACCGCGAAGGTGGGCGCCGCGCCGCTCAGGCTGAAACTCCCGGCAGCCACGGCACCCACCGCCAGCTTGTAGATGATCAGGGCGGACGCGTCATTCAGCAGGCTTTCCCCTTCGAGCACCGTACGGATTCGGTGCGGGGGATGCACCGCGCGCATCACCGCCAGGGCCGCCACGGCGTCCGGCGGAGCCAGCAGCGCCCCCAGCGCCACCGCCGCCGCCCAGGGCACGTCCGGGAACAACAGGCGGGTCGTGACCGCGACCGCCGCGACCGTCACGCCCACAGCGACCAGCACCAGTGACAGCACCGGCTGCCAGTTCCGGCGCAGATCCCGCAGCGAGGTGTCGTACGCGGCGTCCAGCAGGACCGGCGCCACAAACAGCGCCAGGATCAGTTCAGGCTCCAGGCGCAGCGGCGGCGCGCCCGGCAGGAACGCCACCGTCGCGCCCCCCAGCGCGAGGAGTGTCGGGTACGGCACGCCGACGCGCCGCGCGACGATCGACAGGACGGTCGCGCCGAGCAGCAGGGCCAGGAGCGTTTCGAACATCAGCAGTTGATCATTCATGCGCGGGTGTGCACCTCCCGGAGGGACGCTGGGCTGTCACGTCAAATGCGTGGGGCTCAATGAATCGCGTGATGGACTCCGGCTGCCAGGAGGAACGTCACCCACCCCCTGTGTCGTCTGGCGGCCCGATGGTCCGCCACGGGGCCGGTCAGGTCCTTCCCCGTGGGCCATTCATGGAGGCGAAGACGTCCATGAAGGGCGAGTTCCTTCGCCTCTGGGCTACACGTAGCCGGTGATGGATGCAAGAGGGAAATGCCCGTTGGCCACCTCAGCCAACGCCCGGAGTTTGCCCATCCACGTCGCCTGTTCCTCCTGAGCGCTTCTGTTTGTGTACTTCAGACTCCCGGCAGGGGCAGGCGTCCGGTACGCATGGCGGGAATCACTCCGCCGTCGATCAGCAGGTCGGCCCCGGTCATGAAGGCCGCGTCCTGGCCCAGCATGAAGTTCGCGGCGGCGGCGATCTCGTCCACCGTGCCCATCCGCTTGCTCGCGCTGGTGCGGACCATGGCCCGGTAGCCGTCCCCGGCTGCCGAATTCAGTTCGTCGCGGGCCAGCGGCGTCAGCACAATGCCGGGGCTGATGGCGTTGACGCGTGCGCCCCGGTCGCCCCAGGTGGTGGCGGCTGCCCGCTGCACGTGCAGCTGATTGGCCTTCTTGGCGACGCAGTAGGCCTGCGTGGAGTTCTGGATGGCCGTGATGAAGGGCAGAGCGAGCAGGTCCCGCGTCTGGGTGCTCAGCAGAGCCTGCTGCTCCTCCAGGAGCATGGGGAACATGTGCCCGGCCATGCTGGACACCACCAGGCCAGCGCCGCCGGGGGCGATCACGCGGGCGAACTCGTCGAGGACGATCGCCGTGCCGTACAGATCGACCGCCAGCAACGCCTGGGGCGTGGCCTGAGCGGGCGAAAGCCCAGCGGTTTGGATCACCTGAACCACCGGGCCGAGGGTGGCGGCGTGATCGGCCAAAGCGTTGACCGAGTCGCCCTCGGACACGTCCACCGGGTGGGTGCTGACCTCGTGTCCGGCGTCTTCCAGGGCCGCCTTGGCCCGCTCCAGATTCTGTTCGTTGTAGTCGGCCAGCAGCACGTGCTTGCCGGTGCCCTGCCTGCGTCCGATGGCGATGCCGATGGCGCCGGCTCCTATGACCACGATCACGTCCTTGCCCATATGTTCACTCCTCCTCATAAGAGACCATCGGTCTCTTTGGATTGAGAAATTATCAGACCAGTGGTACCTTGTCAATCGGGAGGGGACGAGACCGGATGACCAGCACCGCGATCAACGACGAATTTCGACGTGCCAGAACCGAGGAGCAGCGCCAGCAGCGGCGGGGGCACATCCTGGGAACCACCAGGGAGATGCTCCAGGGCCGACGTCTGGCCGAGCTGAGCTTCAATGAGATCGCCAGAGGCGTAGGCCTCGCCAAGTCCAACATCATGCGGTACTTCGAGTCGCGCGAAGCCATCCTGCTCACCCTGCTGCAAGAGGACTATGCCGCCTGGGTTGACGAAGTCGAGACCGAACTGGCACAGTCGATGCAGCCAGATCCTATCGAGCGCGTGGCCGAGGTGCTTTCCCGGACCATCATGGCCCGTTCGCTGCTCTGCGAACTGCTGACCGCCACGCCGACGGTGCTGGAGCACAACGTCACCACCGAGGAGATCATTCCCTTCAAACTGGGGATTCAGGCCAGCATGGGCAGGCTGATGACCCTCCTTTCCCCGGCGCTGGGCACATGGACCCCTGAACAGAAGGGCGTCTTTCTGGGCGAACTCCACGCCACGGTCACGCATACCTGGGCGCTGGCACATCCGGCCTCAGCCCTTGAGGCCGCCTACGCCGCGCGTCCTGACATTGCCGTGATGCCCAATCCAGCTCAAGTCGTGGTGCGAGAAGCCATAGCGACTGTCTTGACTGGTCTGAAGTACAGGAGGCCACTGGGACGGCCCAGTTTTATGGACGAACCTGATGAGGGTCCCGTTTCAGGGTGAGTGTACCGCCGTGCGCGTCGCCCCGCGGATGTCACCACGTGCTGTACTGCGCGTTCATGGCCACCCAGCGGCCACCAGTCCGGACGAAGCGCATCACGAACGCCAGGCGCCAGGGGTGCCGCATGCCGTGAATCGTCGCCGTGACGATGCCGCGGCCGGTCACGACAGCCACGTCCGGTTCGAGGGCGACGGCCGTGGCCACCTCCCGGATGTGGTGATACTCGAACGCCCGGGAGCGGATCGCGGCGAACCACGCTTCCCTGGGCTGAACTTCACCGGTGAGGTGCGTCAGGGTATACCCGGGGTCGAGAAGGTCCTCGAGAACGTCTGTACGCGCGTCCACCATCGCCTGGTGAAGGTGCGTCACGGTGCGGCGCACATCCTGTTCAGCCGCGCTGTTCGTCGGGATCACCGTCGCCCCTCGCCGGACGAGGCATGCGCCCGGAGGCGTGAACTCATGCGCGGCTGATGCCCAGGCTCTCGCGCACGTGCAGGCCGGGTGTGGTGGCCAGGCGGACGATCAGGTCCGAGACACTGTTCAGGGACACGTCGTGTCCGCGGAACGGCTCGTCCCTGCGGGTGAGCGTGTACTCGACTTCCGCGTCCGGCGTGAACCAGCCGGGCCGGATCACGGTCCAGTCGAGGTCGGAAGCCTCCACCAGCGCGGCCGAATCGCGGTACGGATCGAGGACGCTGCTGTAGCGTTGTCCAGGTACCTCACCGTAGATGCCCATGCTGCTGATGAAGATCAGTCGGCGCAGATGCGTGGCGTGCATGGCGTCCACAATGGTCCGCGCCTGCGCCTCCATCTCGCCCGCGAGGTTGGCGTACACGACGTCCTGTCCGCGCATGGCGGCCTTCAGGGTGTCGGCGTTCAGCACGTCGCCCTCGAGGACCGTGACGCGGGCCGGGTCGGGGTTCTTCAGCCGGTGGGCGCGGCGCAGGTACAGGGTGAGGGTCGCGTCGGTCTGCGCCAGGGACACGCGGGTCGTGTTCCTGGCCAGGCCGCCGTTGGCTCCGAGAATCAGGATGCGGGGCACGGCTCAGTACCGGTCGCCCAGGACCGTGATGCCTGCCATGGCCGCGTCGATGGCCTGCAGGTCGGCGGGGGTCAGGGTGATGTCCACCGCGGCGTTGTTCTCCAGCAGGCGCGGCAGGCTGCGGCTGCCGGGAATCGGCACGATCCACGGCTTCTGGGCGAGCAGCCAGGCCAGCGCGATCTGGGCGGGCGCCGCGCCGTTCTTCTCCGTGCCGATGCGTCTGAGCAGGTCCACCACCGCCTGATTGGCTTCGATGGCTTCCCGGGTGAAGCGGGGGTTGCGGCTGCGGATGTCGGACGGGTCGAAGACCGTGTCGGCCGTGACGGTCCCGGTCAGGAACCCCCGGCCCAGCGGGCTGTACGGCACGAAGCCGATGCCCAGTTCCTCGCAGGCGCTCAGCACCCCGTTCTCCTCCGGGGCACGCCACCAGATGGAGTATTCGCTCTGCAGGGCGGTGACCGGCTGCACCGCGTGGGCGCGGCGGAGGGTGGCGGCGTCCGATTCCGAAAGTCCGAAGTGACGCACCTTGCCTTCCCGGATGAGGTCGCTCACGGTGCCTGCCACGTCCTCGATCGGCACCTGCGGGTCGGGGCGGTGCTGGTAGAACAGGTCGAGCGTGTCGACCCGCAGGCGCTTCAGGCTCTCCTCGGCCACCTGCCGGATGCGTTCAGGGCGGCTGTTGACGCCGTACCGGGTGGAAGGTTGACCGTCCGGGCCCGGATTCCAGCCGAACTTGGTGGCGATCACCACCCGGTCCCTGTACGGTTCCAGTGCCGCGCCGACCAGCTGTTCATTGGTGAAGGGGCCGTACACCTCGGCCGTGTCGAAGAAGGTCACGCCGTGCTCGACGGCCTGACGCAGCAGGGCGGTCATCTCGCCGGGATCGGCCGGCGCGTCGCCGTAACTCATGCGCATGCAGCCCAGTCCCATCGCTGAGACGGCCGGTCCGCCGGTCCCCAGGGTGCGTTGTTTCATGGTGTTCTCCTTCCGGAATGTCGAGCCGGTCTCGTGAGAAGTGCACCTGAAGGTCCTCCAGGGCCGTGCCGGTCTGTTCTGGACCGGCTGACCGGAACGCGCCTTCAGGTTCTGCGGGCGTGTCCTGAACTTCAGCCGCCGGTCATCCTCAGGACGGCTTCGGGAAGCCGCGCTCCCTGCACGTCGATCTTCGCGGCCGCGTCGCCGATCTCCTGCACGTCGGCCGGACTGAGGGCGACGGCGGCCGCGCCGATGTTCTCTGCGAGGCGCTCGACCTTGCGGGTGCCGGGGATGGGCACGATCCAGGGCTTCCGGGCCAGCAGCCACGCCAGCGCAATCTGGGCCGGGGTGGCGTCCTTCTCGCCAGCCACGCGTCTGAGCAGTTCGACCAGGGCCATGTTCGCCTGCATGGCGTCCTGCTGGAAGCGCGGTGAGCGGCTGCGGAAGTCTCCGGCGGCCAGCGGGGTGGCCGGGTCGATCCTGCCGGTCAGGAATCCGGCGCCGAGCGGGCTGAACGGCACGAAGCCGATCCCCAGTTCCTCACAGGCGTCGAGGACGCCGTTGTGTTCCACGTCCCGCGTCCACAGGGAGTACTCGCTCTGGACGGCCGTGACGGGCTGCACCGCGTGCGCGCGACGGACGGTCTTCGCGCTGGCCTCTGACAGGCCGAAGTGCCGGACCTTTCCGGCCTGGATGAGTTCCCCGACGGTGCCGGCCACGTCCTCGATCGGGACGTTCGGGTCGACCCGGTGCTGGTACAGCAGGTCAATGTGGTCGGTGTTCAGGCGGGCGAGCATGGCGTCCACCACCTCGCGGATGTGGTCCGGGCGGCTGTCCAGGCCGTACCGGGTGCCGTCCGGGTGGATGCCGAAGCCGAACTTGGTGGCGATCACCACCCGGTCCCGGTCCGCGGCCAGGGCCTCACCCAGCAGGCGTTCGTTGTCGAACGGCCCGTACGCTTCGGCCGTGTCGAAGAGCGTGACGCCCTGCTCGACCGCGGCTTGCAGGACGCGCAGGGCGTCCTTCCTGCCGGGACCGTCACCGTAGGTGCCGCTCAGCCCCATCGCGCCGTACCCGAGGGCCGATACCTGCAGATCCTGTCCCAGCTGACGTTCGTTCATTTCCGCTCCTTTGCCGTGAGGCGTTCACGGGCAGTGGAGCCAGTATTGATGGGCCGCGGCGCGGGCGGCTGTCCGTTCCTCCAGAATTCCTGCCCAATCCTCCAGACGTGTCGTGCGTCGCCCGGACCCGTGCGTTTCCACGGTCTGAAGGATCAGGTGACGGTTCTGGAGTTCTGGGCAACTCGGGCCCGCCCGGCGAACCTACAGTGCAGAACACCGTGCGGGACAACACCCCGCCTTCAGGAGTCAGCATGAGCACCCGAACGAAAACGCCTCCGTTCCAGGCCGAGTCAGCGGCCACGCCCGCAAACCCCACCGCCGTCCTCGCCATCATCCTGGTCAGTTACCTGGTGATCGTGCTCGACATCTCCATCGTCCTGACGGGCCTGCCGAAGATTCAGCGCGACCTGGGCTTTTCCGGCACCGATCTCGCCTGGGTTCAGAGCGCGTACACGCTGGCCTTCGGCGGGCTGCTGCTCCTCAGCGCCCGGGCCGGTGACCTGCTGGGCCGCCGCCGGGTGTTCCTGGCGGGCCTGACGCTCTTCACGGCCGCCTCGGTGGCCGTCGGGCTCTCTGCCTCGGCCGGGTGGATGATCGCGGCCCGCGCCGTTCAGGGGGTCGGCGCGGCCATCCTCGCCCCGTCGTCCCTGTCGCTGCTGACCGCGAACTTCCCGGAAGGGCCGGGGCGCACCCGGGCCGTCGGGTATTACGGCTCGATCGGCGGGCTCGGCTCGGGGGTCGGTCTGGTGCTCGGCGGGTTCCTGGCTGACCTGATCTCATGGCGGGCGGGGTTCTTCATCAACCTGCCGATCGGACTGCTGCTCGGCTGGGCAGCCCTCAGGTACATTCCCGAGACGGTGCGGAGCAGCGGCCGACTGGACGTGGCGGGCGCCATCACCTCGACGCTCGGCATGACCGCCGTGGTCTACGGCCTGATGCGGGCCGCCACAGCAGGGTGGACGTCGTCGGTCACGCTGCTGTCCCTGCTGGCTGGCGTGGCGCTGCTGGGTCTCTTCGTCTGGAATGAGGGACGGACCGGGACGCCGATCATGCCGCTGCACCTCTTCCGGAACCGGGAGCGTGCCGGGGCGCTGATCGCGCGCGTGCTGTTCCTGGGCGCGATGGCGAGCTTCTGGTTCTTCACCACCCAGTACCTGCAGGAGGTGCTGGGCCTGGGTGCCCTGCAGGCGGGACTGGCGTTTCTGCCCGCGTCCGTGACGATTTTCGCCACCGCGCTGCTGGTGTCCCGCCTGACGCGCCTGTTCGGGGAAGCGCGCCTGCTCGGTCTGGGCCTCTTCGTCGGGGCGGTGGGGCTCGGCTGGCTCAGTCGCGCCGGGGTCGGCACGCCGTACCTGACAGGCATCGCGCTGCCGATGCTGTTGATCGGCGCGGGGCAGGGCATGGCCCTGGCGCCGATGACGGCTTCCGGCATTCGAGGTGTCGGTCCGGACGATGCGGGGGCCGCGTCGGGCCTGGTGAACGTTGCGCATCAGCTCGGGAACTCCCTGGGCCTGGCGGTCCTCGTCACGGTGTTCGCCGCGGCGACCCCGAGCGGCGTGGACCCGGAGGCTCAGCTCGCCCACCGCCTCTCTGCCGCGCTCACCGGGGCCACGGTCCTGCAGGTGCTGTGTCTGCTGGTCGCCCTGCTGCTGATCGTGTGGCCTGCCCTGAAAGGGAGTCGGGCCTGAGCGGGGGCCTCCGCTGCTGGCGGAACCCGGCCTGTAGAATCAGGCCATCCTCGCCCGTGCGCCGACCGCACCCATTCGGAGGTTCCAGATGACCACACGCGTCCACGCGACTTCGGCCGGGGCGGACACCACGCCCCGCGGCGTCCCCACGGCGCAGGATCTGCTTTCCCTGGCTCGGCTGACCGAACGGTTCGCGCCGTACCATGGCAGTCACCCCCTGCGCCTGCCCGGCACGTTCGCCGTGCGTGGGAACACCACCAGTTCGCAGCTCGTCCACGGTGTGTACAGGCCCTCGGTGTGCATCGTCGCGCAGGGAGCCAAACGCGTCTTCCTCGGTCCGGAGGTGTTCGATTACGACGAACGGAAGATGCTGATGTTCTCGGTGGAGTTGCCGGTCGCCTCGGAGATCGTACGGGCCAGTCCCGGCATGCCGTTCCTGTGTGTCAAGATCGAATTCGAGCCGCAGCGCGTCGCCGAGCTGAGTCGGCGGGTCTTCACGCACGGTCTGCCGGACGTGCGTGAGAACCGCGGCGTCGGTGTCGGGGACGCCACCGGCGAGATCGTCAACGCCGCCACGCGGCTCCTGTCGCTGATGGGCGACGCGCGTGACGCGGAACTGCTCGCGCCGCTGGTGATGGACGAGATCCTGATCCGGCTGCTGCGCGGCCCGCTCGGTCCGCGCCTGGCGCAGATCGGCCGGGAGGACACCGGGGCGCAGCGTGTCACGAAGGCGGTTGACTGGGTCCGGGCGCACTTCGACCGGCCCATGGCCGTCGAAACGCTGGCCGAACTGGTCCACATGAGTCCCTCGGCCTTTCACGGGCACTTCAAGGCCGTCACGAACATGAGCCCCCTGCAGTTTCAGAAGGCGTTGCGGCTGCGGGAGGCGCGGCGGTTGATGCTGACTGCCAACATGGACGTTGCGGGTGCCGGGCGGCAGGTGGGGTATGTCAGCGCGTCGCAGTTTATCCGGGAGTACCGGCGACTGTTCGGCAACGCCCCGGCCCGCGACGTGGCGCTCCTGCGGCAGCAGGGGGAGACTCAGGCGGACCTGAACTAACCCCGCAGCTCTGCAGAGGGAAACAGGACGGCGCGTGGACGTGCGGAGCGGGCCACGTGGGCCGCTTTCAGTATTGGTTCTTACGGAAAACATAAAGACGAAGTGGTTTCACGTGATGCCATGTTCGGGTATCGTGCGCTGATGCCGTGGTCCGACGCTCTTCCCGATGAACTCCGTTCCCACGCTGTAGGTTTGACTGAGCGGTCCTGCCGGTTTCTGTGGCGTGACCGGGCGGTGGACCGCGTGAGCGCCGAGCCTTCCGGGTCGGGGGAGTGCTGGCTGGAGCTGCGTCGGGATGACGCGCTGCTGGGGTTCGCGGGGCCGGTGCCGTGCCCGCCGAGCGTGCAGGCGGTGCGCGCGGCGGGGGAGTACCTGATCCGGCAGGCGCAACTGCTGCTGGAGTGACGCGTCCCGCGCTCGTGTGGTGATTCCGGGTGTTGCCGTGGCGTGCGCGTCACGGTGTTTTTCTGGCAGAGTGGGGCGTCCATGTCGAAGCCTTCCTTTCTGTCCGTCCTCCTGACCGCACCTGTCCTGCTGGGCCTGCTGACGTTCGTTCCCGCGCGCGCGGTTCCCGCCCCGGCGGGATACGCGCGGACCTGCGGTGAGGTGCCGTCCGCGCAGGAGGTGACGACGCCGCTGCCGCGCGGGGTGACGGGCCGCGTGGATTTCTTCGCGGCGCGGTACGACCCGGCGACTGGGGCGGTCACGCGCGCCGTGCGGTACGGTCGGCCGGACGCGCTGCATCCGATGGCGAGTTCGTTCAAGCCGCTGCTCGTGCATGCCGTGTGGGCCGACATCGATGCGGGTCGGTTCACGCCGGGCACGCTGGTGACGTCCACGCCGGGCACGCGCAGTCTGGGGGCATTCCCGGCGGGCAGGAACACGCTCGCGCACCTGACGGACATCGCCATCAACGGCAGCAACAACACGGCCGCTGACCTGCTGCTGCTCACATACGGCCCGGAGCGCCTGGCGCGCGAGGTGCACGCCGTGAGTCCCTGCACGAGCGTGCTGGTCACGACGAAAGGCTGGTGGGCGGCGCAGGCGGGCCTCGCGCCGGACGTGCTGGGGCCGGACGCCGTGCGTGGGGCGGCGCGGTACGGGGCGATGCCGTTCGAGGCGCGTGTGGGCGTGGCAGGCGCCCTGATCCGGGCGGGGCAGCGGTCGTCCGCGCAGGCGGTGGAGGCGGGCATCGACCGGGTCTTCCGGAGCCGGACGTACTCGCCCGCCATGGAACTCGACCTGCAGAACACCACGACGCCCGCCGCGTACACGGCGCTGGTGCGGGACACGCTGTCGGGGGCAGGCCTGAGTGCCGCGTCGGCGTCGGCGGTCCGGAAGATCTTCGGGACCGGCTGCTGCCGCCCGGAGCACCCGCGCCTGCGGGCGACGTACTGGGGCGCGAAGGGCGGCATCACGTGGCGCGTCCTGAACCTGACGGGGTACGTGGAGCTGCCGGACGGGACGCAGCTGGCGTACGTGTTCATGAACGACCTGTCGGACACGGCGGATGCGGGGGCACTGCGGGCGAGCGTGCCGGGCGTCCTCCCGTGGATCGAGACGCAGCTGCTGCGCCTCTCCGCGCCCTGATCCTCTGCCTGTGCCGTTCCCGGAGTGTGCGCTGTCTCTGCGCGCTACCCTGACCGGATGACCGACTCCCGTACCGACAAGATCGACCGCGCCGTGGCCGCGCTGCTGGCCCGCCTGCCGGAAGGCACGCTGATCCGCTGGGAGGACCGTCAGGACCCGCCTGCACTCGTGCTGACCGCGTCGCAGCCGCACCCGCAGCCGGACCGGGCGTACCGTGGGGCGGTGCGCATCCTGGCGCAGGCCGAGGCGGACGAGGGCCTGGGCGTGCCGCTCGCGGACGCCCTGCGCGTCCTGAAGCGCCTCGCGTCCAGGCACAGCCTGCCGGTGGTGCGCGCGCACGAGGCGGTGCCTGTCGTGGCGGTCTGGACCCTGACGGGCCTGGAGCAGCAGGACCCGCCGCTGCGCGGCTGAGCCGGATGCAGGCAGGACAGCGGCGGCGCACGCCCGGGGTTCGGGGTGCGCCGCCGCTCGTGTCCTTGGCTGGGTTCAGTCGACCTTGACGATCCAGCCTTCGGGGGCGTCCACTTCGCCGAACTGCACGCCGGTCAGTTCGTCGTACAGGCGGCGCGTGACCGGGCCGACCTCCGTTTCGCTGTGGAAGACGTGGAAGTCGTCCTTGTACTGGATGCCGCCGATGGGCGTGATGACGGCCGCCGTGCCGCAGGCGCCCGCCTCCACGAACTGGTCGAGGTCGCGGATGAACACGTCGCCCTCGTGGACCTTGAGGCCCAGCCGGTCGTGCGCGAGGGTGAGGAGGCTCTGGCGGGTGATGCTGGCGAGGATGCTGGGGGATTTCGGCGTCACGAACGTCCCGTCGCGGGTGATGGCGAAGAAGTTCGCGGCGCCGACCTCCTCGATCTTGGTGTGGGTTTCCGGGTCGAGGTAGATGCAGTCCCCGAAGCCGCGGTCGTGCGCTTCCTTGTTGGGGAGGAGGCTCGCGGCGTAGTTCCCGCCGACCTTCGCGGCGCCCGTGCCGTTCGGCGCGGCGCGGTCGTAGTCGGATACGATGAAGTTCACGGGGCTCAGCCCGCCTTTGAAGTACGGGCCGACCGGGACGCAGAACACCGAGAAGATGAATTCCGGCGCGGTGCGCACGCCGATGTTGTCGCCCACCCCGATCACGAAGGGCCGCAGGTACAGCGAGCCGCCCGTGCCGTACGGCGGCAGGAAGCGCAGGTTGGCGGCCACGACCTGACGGCACGCCTCGATGAACATCTCGGTCGGCACTTCAGGCATCAGCAGGCGGTCGCAGCTGCGCTGCATGCGTGCGGCGTTCATGTCGGGCCGGAAGAGGTTCACGCTGCCGTCCTTGGCGCGGTAGGCTTTCAGGCCTTCGAAGCACTGCTGGCCGTAGTGCAGGGCGGTGGAGCCTTCGGCGATGTGGAGGGTGTTGTCCGTGGTGAGGGTGCCGGCGTCCCACGCGCCGTCCTTCCAGTGCGCGATGAAGCGCTGGTCGGTGCGGATGTACGTGAAGCCCAGGGTGCTCCAGTCGATGTCGGTGTGGGCGGCCGTGTCGGTGTTGGCGGTCATACGGTCAGGATACGGCCCGGCCGCGCTCCACGGTAGGGCCACGCGTGCGTGAAGTGCGCTGCACGGCCCCGGCGGGTGAGGAGGTCAGGGCGCGCTGAGGGCGACGGTCTGGCCGGTGCGGGCGCTTTCGTAAGCGCCGAGGACCAGCCGGACGCTTTCGCGGCCGTCCTCGCCGCTGCACACGACGGGGAGGCCCTGTTCGATGCTTTCCACGAAGTGCACGACGCTGCGGGCGTGCGCGTTGTCGGCGCGGGCGTAGTCGTACCAGGTCTCGTCGCCGGTCGCCCAGTCGCCGTGTCCGGTTTCGCGGTTCAGGAAGCGCAGGCGGGCCTTGCCGAGGCGGTTGCTGCATTCGAGTGCGCCCTGCGTGCCGTACACGTGGAAGCTTTCCTCCCAGCCGGTGGCGGTCCAGGCGTTTTCGACGCTGGCGAGCGCGCCGCTCTCGAAGTCGAGGGTGGCGACGGAGGTGTCTTCGACCTCGATGTCGAATTTGAGGGTGGCCATGCGGGCGTGGATGCTGCGGACGTCTCCGCCGAAGTAGCGGGCGAGGTCCATCATGTGGCAGCCGTTGTCGAGGAGGGTGCCGCCGCCGCTCGCGGCGAGGCTGCCGAAGGCGCCGCGTACCTGTTCGGCGCCGCCCCAGTCGTGTGCCTGGCGCAGCCGCATGAAGGTCACGCGGCCGATGCGGCCTTCGTCGATGAGGCGTCTGGCGGTCCGGGCGAGCGGGCTGGAGCGCAGGTGGTGGCCGGTCTGCAGGACGGCGCCGCTCTGGCGGGCCGCTTCGATCATGGCGTCGCAGGCGTCGAGGTCGAGCGAGAGGGGTTTCTCGCAGAGCACGTGGATGCCGCGCGTGAGGGCGGCGATGCTGGCGGGCGCGTGGTAGGCGTTGGGCGTGCAGATGCTGACGGCCTGCACGTCTTCCTGCGCGAGGAGTTCGTCGGCGCTGGCGTAGGCGCGGACGTTCCATTCCTGTTCGCGCAGTTGCCGGATGGCTTCGCTGGCGTCGGCGACGGCGACGACGTTCACGCCGGCCGCCCGGTACCCTTCGAGGTGGCGCTGGGAGATGCCGCCCGCGCCGATGATGGCGGCGTTCACGACCTTGTGTGTGGGTGCGGTCACCGGCGTTCCCCGGTGGGCAGGGCTTCGAGCGGCTGGCGGTTCCCGAAGGCGCGGGGGGCGCTGGCGGTGGGGGCGGCCCAGCGGGCGGCGTTCGCGATGACCTGCCGGACGCCTGCGTGGTAGTAGGTGGGGTACGTTTCGTGGCCGGGGCGGAAGTAGAAGATCTTGCCGCTGCCGCGCCGGTAGGTGCAGCCGGAGCGGAAGACCTCGCCGCCGGAGAACCAGCTGAGGAAGACGAGTTCGTCGGGGGCGGGGATGTCGAAGTGCTCGCCGTACATCTCTTCCTGTTCGATCTCGATGTACTCGCCGACGCCCTGCGCGATGGGGTGGCCGGGGTCGACGACCCAGAGGCGTTCGCGGTCGTTCGCTTCGCGCCATTTGAGGTCGCAGGAGGTGCCCATGAGGCGTTTGAAGGGTTTGCTGAAGTGCCCGGAGTGCAGCACGATGAGGCCCATGCCGTCCCAGACGCGCTGCACGACTTTTTCGGCCACGGCGTCGCTGACGTCTCCGTGGGCTTTGTGGCCCCACCAGAGCAGCACGTCGGTGCTGGCGAGGACGTCGTCGGTGAGGCCGTGTTCGGGTTCGTCGAGGGTGGCGGTGCGGACGTTGCTGAAGCCGTGTTCGCGCAGGCCGTCGGCGAGGGCGGCGTGCATGCCGTGGGGGTAGAGGTCGGAGACGGCTTTGTTCTCGTGCTCGTGGCGGTATTCGTGCCAGACGGTGATGCGGGGCTGGGTGGGCTGGGGCGCGTTCTGCTGGGTCATGGCGGCTCCTGTGTGGCCTGCCGCGCTGGACGCGGAGCCAACGTAACTGAATCGATTCAGGCAGGAGTATGGCACGCGCCGCGCCGCAGGGGAAGGGGGGCGGACAGACCGCACGCGAGGGCCGCTGCCCGGCGGGCCTGCCGCTCCGGATGTGCTAGACCTGAGAGCAGCACGTCATCCCTGCGCGGCCACGCGCATCACTGTCCCCTGCTCAGCACCGACCACCCGGGAGGCCATGACCGCAGCGACACCCCGCCACATCCACGTTCTCGGAGGACTCGCGTTCAGTGAGGACGGCTTCTCTCCCGTCCCCGTCCGGCACGCCGACCTCAACGCCTGGGTCTGCGCGCTGCTGGCCGCCGCCGACCGGCCCCTGAGCCGCGAGGAGACGGCCGAACTGCTGTGGCCCGCCCTGCCGCCCGCCTCGGCCCGCAACGCCCTGCGTCAGCGCATCCGTCGCCTGCGTGACTCCGGGTACGCCCCGATGCTACAGATGGACGAGTTCACGCTCGCCTGGACGGGCGGCAGCGACCTCCGCCGTTTCCGGACCTGCGCGGCCGCCCACGACTGGAGCGGCGCGCTGCACGCGTACGGCGGGCCACTTCTGCAGGGCCTGCCGTTCCCGCAGAACCAGGACTTCTCGGACTTCGTGGAGGAGGCCCGCGCCGCACAGCACGCCGAGTACCTCGCGGCCCTGTGGGCGGCCGTACGTGAGGCCGGCAGCGACGACGCGCGCGCCGCCCACCTGCGGGACGCGCACCGCCTGCATCCGGACGAACCGGAGGTGCTGGAGGAACTCGTGCGTCTCCTCGTCCGGCAGGGTCAGCGCACCGAGGCGCGGCACCTGCTGCGGCAGCACGAACGCCGCCTGCACAGCGACTACGGCCAGCCACTGCCTCCCACCCTCGACACGCTCCGCCGCGGCCTGGACGCATCCGCCGAGGACCGCCCCGCGCAGCTGATCGGCGTGCCGGTCCCGCTCACCAGTTTCGTCGGGCGGAACCGCGAGACGCAGGCCGCCCTGACGCACCTGCTGCACGGCGGTCCGGATCGGCGCTGGCTGACCCTCACCGGGCCGGGCGGCATCGGCAAGACGCGCCTCGCCGTGCGGCTCGCGCACGCGTACGCGGCCAGCAGCGGCCGGAAGGTCGTGTTCGTGCCGCTCGCCGCGCTCGGCAGTGCCCGGCAGCTGCAGGAGGCCGTCCTGATCGCGCTGGGCGACACGCCCGAACCGGACGACGACCTGACCGGCACGCTCGCGCAGCTGCTGCAGGGCCACCCGACCCTGCTGATCCTCGACAACTTCGAGCACCTGCTGCCCGCCGCCGACCTGCTGCCGGACCTGCTGCAGCGCGTCCCGACCCTGCGGCTGCTCGTCACGTCCCGCGAGCGCCTGCAGGTCCAGGCGGAAACGGTCCTGCGCCTGGGCGGCCTCGACGATCCCGGCAGCGGAGACGCGGACGGCGGTGGCCCCGGCGGGTCGCATGCGGCCTCGCTCTTCCACGAGCGGGCCGCCCGCTCCGACCTGGGGTTCGAGCCAGCCCGCTGGACGGATGCCGTGCAGGAGATCGTCGCGCTCTGCGAGGGCCTCCCGCTCGCCCTCGAACTCGCCGCCGCGCAGGTGGGTGACCGGACGCCGGACGAGATCGCCCGGCAGCTCCGACAGGGCCGCCGCCAGCTCGCCGCGCCGCTCCGGGACCTGCCGCCCCGGCAGCGGTCGCTGCAGGCGCTCTTCGACTACTCCTGGGACGCCCTGCCGCCGGGCCTGCAGGCGGGGTACGCGGCCCTGGCGGTCCTGCGTTCCCCGTTCGGCGTGGACGCCGCGCGCGAGATCGCGGGCCTGAACGCCATGCACCTGCAGACGCTGGAACGCCGCTCGCTGCTGATCCTGAACACCCGGTACAGCTGGCACGAGAACCTGCGTGAATTTGCGCTCGCTACTCTCGGCGCGCGCCTGCCGTCCGTGCAGGACGCGCACCTGCGGCACTTCGTGCGTGTGGCCGAGCACCTTGCGCCGCAGCTCGGCGGGCCGGGGCAGGTGGAGGCGCTCGCCCGCCTGGAGGAGCAGCACCCCGACCACCGGGCGGCCCTCGCGCACGCCCTCGCACGGCGGGACGCCCGGCACGGTTTGCGGCTCGCGGCGGCCCTCCACTGGTTCTGGTACGTGCGCGGTCATCACCGCGAAGGCCTGGGCTGGCTGCAGGACCTGCTCGCCCTGCCGCTCCCGGCGGGTGAGGACGACGTCTCGGACGCACGGACGCGCGCCACGGCCCTCAAGGCGGCCGGACTGCTCGCCAGCGAACGCGGGCAGGGGAGCCTCGCGGCCCGCTGTTACGCCGAAGCGCTGGACCTCAGCGTGCGGCACGGCGACCGGCACACCGAGGCGGACGTCCGGCACCTGACGGGCGTCCTGCACCGCGACGAGGGCCGACTCGCCGAGGCCGCCGAGGCCCTCGCGGCCGCGAGTGTGCTGTGGGCCGCCACCGGGGACCGCTCGGGGGCCGCCAAGACCCTCAACGATCAGGGCATCCTGCACGCCTACAGCGGCGACCTGCCCGCCGCGCGCACCGCCTTCGAGGGCAGCCTCGCCCTGAAACGTGAGGTGGGCGACCTGCAGGGCGTCGCGTATGCCCTCAACAACCTCTCGAACGTCACGTCCGACCTCGCGGTGGTCGTTGGCCTGCAGCGCCAGAGCCTTGACATCAAGGAGGCGCTCGGCGACGTGCACGGCAGCGCCCGCAGCTACGCGAACCTCGGCGTCACGCTGCGTGACCTCGGGCGTCACCACGAGGCCGCTGCGGCGTACGCCCGCGCCCTCACCCTGTACCTGCGGCTCGGCCGTCTGAACGGCCTCGGGCCGACCCTGCTCGACCTCGCGGACCTGCTGCTGCGCCTCGCGGCCCCGGATCCCGCGCTGCAGCTCACGCAGAGCGTCCTGCATCACGCGCCGTCCGGTCAGCCTGCCCTGCGGCCCGAACACGTCCGGCAGGCGGCCGACCTGACCCGGCAGGCGACCGCGGCGGGCGCCGTGCCGAATCCCGCGCCGCTGCCGCTGGAGGCCGCGCTGCAGCTCACACTCACCGCCCTCGGCGCGTACCCGGCCGTCTGAACGTCCCCGGCCCGTGAACGGCACGGGAACGCGCGGCCCACCGGGAAGGCAGGCCGCGCGCTGGAAGAAGGAAGACGGGGTCACCCCCGGGGGATCATTTGCCGCCGTTCAGGACGGGCGTGCCGTTGTTCAGGCTCGCACCACCGTTCGGGTCGGTGCTGGTGGGCTGCAGGTGGGCGCGCATCTGCCACTGGTACTTCTCGATGCTCGCCTCGACTTCCTGCAGCAGGTTGCTGCTGGTGGGGTCGGCGTCCTCGATGGCCTTGATGCGGGCGTGCACGCGCTGTCCGACGAGGCTGTACTGCGCGACGAAGAAGTTCAGGACGCGCGCGTCGTCGATGAACCCGCCGGGGATTTCCGGGAGGTTGCTGCTGCCGACGATCACGGGCGCACGGCCGTCGGAGCTCGATCCGATCGCGAGGAGGCGCTCGGCGACGTCGTCGGCGTACTTCGCGACGCCCTCGTAGTGCTCCTGCAGCAGTTCGTGCAGCGGGAAGTACAGCGCGCCGCTGACGTTCCAGTGCGCCTGCTTCGTCTGCAGCTGCAGGGCCTGCAGTTCCGTCAGGGTGGCCTGCAGGGCCTGCGTGCTCTTCATGCGGTCGGTGGTGCCGGTCTGCGGGAGGGTCGTCATCTGGTTGACGGGCTTCGTCTGGGCGGCGGCGATGGAGGTCGGGACGAACAGCAGGGCGGACGCGGTCAGGATCAGGGTACGTGCATTCATGGAAGCCCTCCGGGACGGACCCTGGCGCTGCAGGATCCGGAAATTGGCTGCCCAGAGTCTGCGGGGCGGGGCGGCCTTCCGTGTGAGCGGGGGCATCATGAAGCGCTGGTTTAAATTGCCGGACTTCCCGCACTTCCTCATGCGCGGCGTTCGCGTCTGGAACGGTATAGCGGGCGTGTGGCGCGCGTGAAGTTCCGGGGGGGGGCAGGCTGAAGGGAGGGCAACATTTTCTCAGGGATGCGTCAGCTGCCCGGCGCTACCGTTACGGCATGACCACGTTCCTCCGTGCCGCCGTGCTCACCCTGTCCGCCGCCGCCCTCCCCTTCGCCGGGGCCGCCACCATGACGCAGGCGCAGATGCACACCGCGAACAACATGACCCGTTATCAGAAGGCGACCACGCAGCACATGAGCCAGTACCAGCGCACCGCCTGTCACAAGAAGGGCGGCGTGGTCGTCAAGACGAAGACCGGCAGCCTCGTCTGCGTGACCGCGAAAAAGTAAGGTTCGGCCGACTTTTGTCCGTCGGTCACACCATCTGAGGGCTGTCCTCCCGACCTGGAGTCACTTCCGGTTGAGGAGGGCGGCCTTCAACGCTTCCAGGTTCGCGGTGCGGAAGCCGTGCGTGATCACGGCGGGGAGCGGCAGCTGTGAGGCCGCGTCGGCGGACCACAGGGCGAGGTGCAGGGCGGGCGCTGTGCGGTGCGAGAGCCGCTCCGCGAGGGCGTGTGTTCCTGCGGGCAGCGTCCAGCGGCCGGTGGTGGCCAGCAGCACCGGGGTGTCCGGGTGCGCCGTGAGGGCCTGTTCGGTTGCCTGCGGGTCACTCAGGTCGCTGTACGTGAGGGCCGGGAACGCTTCTCGCAGCGCGGCCGCGAGCGTCTCTCCGGGCAGGTGGTCGCCGTACGGGCCGCCGATGTCCGGGCAGCCCTGCGCGAGGAGCAGGACGGGCCGGTCCGGGTCGAGTGGCACGCGCTCCCCCTGCCACTGCAGGTGCCGGTTCGCCCAGCCGAGCAGTTCGGCCCGGTCCGCTGATTGCTGCGCGCCGGGGTAGGGTCTGGGCGTGCCGGGGAAGTGGTGCAGGGCGTGGTCGAGCCGCCAGGCGGCTTCCGTGAGGTGCTCTTCGCTCAGCGTGCCGTCCCGCCGCGCGGCGTGCAGGGCTGCCACGTGCCGGTCGAGGACGCCCGGCTCGCCGTGGCTGCAGACGAGCACCGCGTCCGCCCCGGCCCGGACGGCGAGCGCGGCGCCCCGGCCGTCCGGATGGCGGTCCGCGACGGCCCGCATGTCCATCGCGTCGGTGACGATCACGCCCCCGTACCCCCATTCGCCGCGCAGCAGGCCGCGCAGCAGGGCGGGGGAGAGGGTGGCCGGTTCGTGCGGGTCCACTGCCGGGTACAGGATGTGCGCGGTCATGACGCTGCCCACGCCCGCCTGGACGGCCGCGCGGAAGGGGAGCCACTCGGTCGCTTCGAGGGCAGCGCGGGACTTGGCCACCACCGGCAGGGCGAGGTGGCTGTCGACGCGGGTGTCTCCGTGCCCGGGGAAGTGCTTCACGGCCGCCATGACGCCCGCCGCCTCGCTGCCGCGCGCCCACGCCACCCCGAGGGCCGCGACGCGCGCGGGGTCCGTCCCGAAGGACCGTTCGCCGATCACGGGGTTGAGGGGGTCGACGTTCACGTCGAGGCTCGGCGCGTAGTTCCAGTTGATGCCGAGTTCGATCAGGCCGCGCGCGGCGATGGCGCCCGCGCGGTACGCGGCGTCCGGGTCGTCCAGCACGCCCAGTCCCTGCGGGGTGGGCGGCTGCGGCACGTCCAGTCGCCGCAGCACGGCGCCGCCCTCCTGGTCCGTCGCGATCAGCGCGTCGCGGCCCAGGGCGTCCCGGACGTCCGCCACGAGGCGCGCCGTCCGTTCCGGTGACGTGATGTTCCGCGCGAAGAGGCACACGCCGCCCACCGGGTGCCGCCGCAGCCAGCGGCCCTCTTCCGGCGTGAGGTCCGGCCCGGTGAGGTCGACGATCAGGGGGCGTTCCGGGGGCGGGGTCACGCGGCGCCCGTCACTTCACGGCTCCGTCCATGCCGCGCAGGAAGAGCCGCTGCGTGAACAGGAACACCAGCAGGACCGGCAGCATCATGAAGAGCGACCCGGCCGCGATGTTGAAGGGGTCGTAGTTGAACTGTCCCTTGAGTTTCAGGACGGCCACGCTGAGCGGGATGCGGTCCGGGGCGCCGGACAGGACGATCATCGGCCAGAAGTACGCGTTCCAGGTGCTGACGAGCGTGAAGATCCCGAGGGCCGCGAGGCTCGGCCGGGTGAGCGGCAGCATGATCCGCGTCAGGATCGTCAGTTCGCCTGCACCGTCGAGCCGGGCCGCTTCGAGCAGCGCGGCCGGGACGGCCAGGAACGCCTGCCGCATCAGGAAGATCCCGAAGGCGCCCGCCACGGTGGGGACGACGACGCCGAGGTGCGTGCCGAGCAGGTGCAGGGATTTCAGGGTGAGGGTGTTCACGATGAAGTTCGTCTCGCTCGGCAGCACCAGGGTCGCCACGATCGCCCCGAAGATCAGCTGACGGCCCGGGAAGCGGAAGCGGGCGAGCGGGTACGCCGCGAGGGCCGAGACGACCAGCGTGCCGAGGACCGTCATGGCGGTGATCGACACGCTGTTCCACAGGTACGCGCCGAGGTGGAAGGTGCGGTACACGTCCACGAAGTTGTGCAGCGTGACCTGGTGCGGCAGCAGGCTCTGCGGGAAGGCGTAGATGGACGTGCCGGCCGTCTTGTCGGTCAGCGCGATCGCCAGCGTCCACAGGAACGGGAACACCGCGAAGATCAGGATTGCGCTCAGCAGCAGGTAGCGGCCCGTGACGGCCAGAGGCCGCCGCCAGCGCAGGCGCGCGGCGGACCGGGCGGGTGCCTGGGGGGTGGTGGCGGCGCTCACGCGCCCTCCGTGTCACCGCGGATCAGGCGGAAGTTCGCGGCGGAGATCACGAGCGCCACGACCGCCACCACCAGGCCGGCCGCGCTCGCCAGTCCGTAGTTGAAGTCGAAGCCCTGGAAGGCCTTGGCGTACACGTACATCAGCGCGGTGTACGTGCTGTTGAGCGGTCCGCCGTTCGTGAGGACGAGGACCTCTTCCAGCACGCGGAGCGCGGCGATGGTGGACAGCAGCGTGCACAGCAGGATGGTGGGCCGCATGAGCGGCACCGTCACCCGCCAGAAGCGCTGCCAGGGGGACGCGCCGTCCAGCACGGCCGCCTCGTCGAGTTCTCTGGGGATGGTCTGCAGGCCCGCGAGGTACAGCACCATGTAGTACCCGAAGCCGCGCCAGAACGTCACGAGCATCACCGCGAAGAAGGCCCAGGTGCGGGAGTTCAGGTATCCGGTCGCCTGCTGCGGGGTGCTGAGGTGCAGGGTGATCAGCATCCAGTTGAGGACGCCCTCGCGGTTGAAGATCCATTCGAACATCACGGCCGCGAGCGAGACGGACGTGACGACCGGCACGTAGTACGCGGCACGGAACCACGTCATGCCCGGCAGTTCCCGGTTCACGAGCACCGCGACCGCCAGGGACGCGAGCTGCAGGACCGGCACGACGAGCAGGTAGCGCACCGAGTTCCACAGGGCCGTGTGGAAGAGGGGGTCGTCCGCCAGCGTGCGGAAGTTGTCGAGCCCCACCCATTTCGGGCCGAGGCCCTGCGCGAAGCGCGCGCCGGTGTACTCGGTGAAGCCCAGGTACGCGCCGTACAGCAGCGGGTAGAACGTGAACACGGCCAGCAGCAGCAGCGCCGGGGCGAGGAAGGTGTACGACATCAGCGTCTGACGCCAGTGGATTCGCATGGGCTCTCCTGTCGGGGCGACCGCCGGACGGTCAGGGGAAGGACGCGGGCCCGCCCCGGATCAGGACGGGCCCCTGCGCGGCGGGCGGTGTCGTGCGGTTTCGCTCCGGGTGCACGGGGTGCGCGAGGAGCACCGAATCCCGTTCCATTTCCGTCAGACCGCACCTGTCGCCACTCGTTTCGCTCGGCTGAACCCGGGGGGTTCAGCTCGGGCCGGTGTCACTTCTTCATGTTGGCGTTCCAGTAGTTGGCGGCGTCGGTGAGGGCCTGCTGGGCGCTCTTGGTGCCGAGCAGGGCGGCCTCGATGTTGTCGTTGAAGTTCTTGTAGAGGTCGTCGCTGTTGCCGGGCGCGCGGTACCCGGGGTTGATGTAGCGTCCCGACGCGCCGACGAGGGCGGTGGCCTTGGCGACCGGGTCGTTGCTGGTGGTGCGGAACTGCGTGCTGCGCTGCGCGCCGAGCGTGGTGGGGACGACCGGCACGACCTTCGCGAAGGCGAGCTGGGCAGCGTTGCTGGTGAAGAAGGCGGCGAGTTTGGCGGCGGCGGCCGGGTTCTTGCTGGCGGTGGGAATCACGAGGGCCATGCTGCCGCCCGTCTGGACGCCGGCCTTGCCGAGCGGGGCGCTGGTCACGACGGTGCTGGCGTACAGGCCGGGGTTGGTGTCCTTGATGCGCGTCAGGGCCTGCGGTCCGCCGACGATCATCGCGACGCGGTTCTGCGCGTACAGTTCCGTGGCGAGCTGGAAGGCTTCGCGGCGCACGGCGTCTTCGGGGACGTAGCCGGTCTTGTAGAGGTCCACGAAGCGGGCGAGCAGCGCGGCGTGCGCGGGCGAGTTGAAGGCGGCTTTGCCGCCCTCGCCGTAGATGGGGAGGCCCTCGGCGTAGAAGTACCCGAGGAAGGAGGCGGTGTTCGGGTCCTTCAGGGCGGGCACCCAGGCGTACGCGCCGGTCTTGTCCTTGATGATCTTGGCGTCGTTGAGCAGTTCGGTGGTGGTGCGCGGCGCGCGGGTCAGGCCGGCCTTCTTGAAGAGGTCCGGGTTGTACAGCAGCACGCCTTCGTTCAGCCAGCCGTACCAGGGGTACGCGTAGACCTTGCCGGAGGACGTGAAGTTCTTGAGGCTCTGCGGGTAGTAGGTGGCGTTCAGTGCTGCGGGGCCGCTGAGGTCGCTGGCGGCGCGCAGGAAGCCGTTCTGCGCGGCTTTCTGCGTTTCGTCGATGTTGAGGTTCACGACGTCCGGGGCGTTGCCGAGGTTCACGCTGGCGATGAAATCCTGCACCATCGAGTCCTGCTTGTCGGCCCAGTTGACCTTGATGCCGGGGTTGGCCTTTTCGAAGGCGGCGATGGTGTCTTTGATGTACCCGTCGAATTTGGGGCTGAGGTACCAGGTCCAGAAGGTGACGGTCGTCTGTGCCTGCGCGGCGGTGGTGGCGGACAGGCCGAGGGCGATCGTCAGGGCAGTCAGGGTGCGCTTCATGCGGGTCTCCTTGAATGGGGGCGGAGGGCCGGGGCGGACGGTTGACGTGCACCTGCGCGGGCAGGCGGGGTGTCGTTGGGATGCGGGCCTGCTAGTACTTCTTCTCGACGACGCTCTCGGCCGTGACGCGCAGCATGGCGGCCGCCTCGGGACGGCGGGCGAGCAGGGCGGCGTACAGCACTTCCAGCACCAGCGTCTGTGAGACGAGGGTGTCGAGCACCGAGTCGGTGAGCGGGTCTTCCTGCGTGGACGTGAACAGCACGGCTTTGGCGTGGCGGGTGATGGGGGAGCGGGCGCGGTGCGTGATGGCGACCGTGTAGTGACCGTGCGACTGCGCGAGGCGCAGGTGCTGCACGGTGTCGATGGTGCTGCCGGAGCTCGACAGGGCGATCACGACGCCGCCGCGCGGCAGGGTGGAGATGCTGACGGCCGACTGGTGCGGGTCGGTGTATGCCGTGGCGGTGAGGCCGATGCGCAGCAGGCGGTGCGCGAACAGTTGCGCGACGAGGCCGGAGTTGCCCTGGCCGGTCAGGTCGACGCGTGGCGCGCGGGCGAGCGCGGAGGCGACGTCGTCCAGCACCTGCGGGTCGAGGAGGCGTCCGGTGTCTTCGAGGGTGCGGCAGGCCTGTTTGACGACCTGCGCGGCCTGCCCGGCCAGGTCGCCGGGGTGGGCGGGCGCGCCGGGGTCCCGTCCGGCGACGTCGGAGGCGAGGGCGATCTTGAAGGCGTGGAAGCCCGCGAATTCCAGTTTGTGGCACAGCCGCGTGATGGTCGCTTCGCCTACCCCGGCGGAACCGGCGAGTTCGGTGATGGTCTGGTGCATGACCGTCTCGGCGTGCGTGACGACGTGCTCGGCGAGCCGCTGCAGGGACGGCGAGAGGGCGTGCGCGTGCAGGCGGATGCGGTGGATCACGCCCGGCGCTGCGGCGGGGCGGGCTGCGGTCTGACTCATGGACGCTCCTGGGTGTGCAGGGGAGGTCTGGATCACGAATCCGGGCGAACGAATGGACGGCCTGAGGTGCATTCATCTTAAGGGCTGAAAATTATTTTTGTCAATATGCCCTTAAACGATGAAAGTTATTTTCAAGCGGCTGGTCATCCGACCAGGGGAGCGCGCCAGGTGGTCAGTGCCCGCGCCCGCCCACCAGGCGCAGCCTGTGGACGTGAGCGCAGATCCCCTCCCACCCCTGAATCCACGTCCACTGCCCGCCCTGCAGCGGCCCGTCCGCCTGACCTGCTCCCTCTGCCCGGGCGGCCAGGCCTGGAGGTGGCGCGCGTGACCCTGATGCAGCGCCTGCTCGGCCGTCCGCTCGCCACCGCCGAGGAGCAGCGGCAGCGGATCTCCCCCTGGATGGGCGTGCCGGTCCTCGGCCTGGACGCCCTGTCGAGCGCCGCGTACGGCCCGGAGGCCGCCATGACGGTGCTGCTCGTGGCCGGAACGGCCGGGCAGGCCCTCATCACGCCGATCATGCTGGGCGTGATCGCGCTGCTGCTGGTGCTGTACGCGTCGTACCGGCAGACGATCCGGGCGTACCCGCAGGGCGGCGGATCGTACACCGTCGCGCGCACGAACCTCGGCGTGAACGCGGGCCTGCTCGCGGCGGCCGCCCTGGTGCTGGACTACGTCATGAACGTCGCGGTCGGCATCTCGGCCGGGGTGGGCGCGCTCGTGTCCGCCCTGCCGGTCCTGCTGCCGCTGCGGCCCGAACTGTGCCTGCTGCTGCTGCTCGTGATCGCGGTCGTCAACCTGCGCGGCGTCCGCGATTCCGGCGTGGCCTTCATGCTGCCCACCGTGCTGTTCGTGCTGCTGCTGCTCGGCGTGATCGTGGCGGGCGTGCTGCAGGTCGTCCTGACGGGCGGGCATCCCGTCCCGGTCGTCGCGCCGCAGGCGGGGGCGGCATCCGCCGCCGTGGGCCTGAGCGCGTGGCTGATCGTGCGGGCCTTCTCGGCCGGGTGCACCGCCATGACCGGTATCGAGGCCGTCAGCAACGGCGTCGGCAGCTTCCGCGCGCCGGCCGTGCGGAACGCGCGGCTGGCCCTGACCTTCATCGTGGGTCTGCTGGGCGTCCTGCTCGCCGGGATCGCCTTTCTCGCCCGCGCGTACGGCGTCACGGCGACCGACCCCGCGTCTCCCGAGTACCGCAGTGTCCTGACGACCCTGATCGCGGCCGTGACCGGGACGGGCCCGGTGTACGCGGTGTCCGTCGCGGCGATCCTCGCGGTGCTGTGCCTGAGCGCCAACACCAGTTTCGCGGGCCTGCCGCGCGTCGCGAAGCTCCTCGCGGACGACGATTACCTCCCGCACGGTTTCGCGTCCCGCGGTCCGCGCCTCGTGTACACCTGGGGCGTCGTGAGTCTCACGCTGCTCGCGGCCCTGCTGCTCGTTGTCTTCGGGGGCGTCACGGACCGGCTCGTGCCGCTCTTCGCGATCGGGGCGTTCCTGGCCTTCACCCTCTCGCAGCTCGGCATGGTCGGGCACTGGCGGCGCCTGCGTCAGCGCGGCCTCCCGCTGGTCCTGAACGCCTTCGGCGCGGCGGCGAGCGGCGTGACCCTGCTGGTCGTGCTCGCCTCCAAGTTCACCGAGGGCGCCTGGGTCACGCTGCTGATCGTTCCGGGGCTGGTGCTGGCGTTCCGTGCCACGCACCGTCACTACCGCCACGTGCAGGCCGAGATCACCACCGAGCACCCCCTCGACTTCACGCCGCGGCCCGCGCCGATCGTCATCGTGCCGGTGCAGGCCTGGACGACCGTCACCCGCAAGGCCCTGCGGTTCGCGCGGCAGCTCGGGGATGTCCGCGCGGTCCACGTGCTCACCGAGCAGGACGGCCACGACCTGCAGGACCGCTGGGCCGCCTGCGTGACCGGACCGGCCGCGGCGAGTGGCGCGCCCGCCCCCACCCTGGTGCTTCTGGAGTCTCCGTACCGGCAGCTGCTGGAACCGCTGCTCGACTACGTGCACGCCGTGGAGCAGGACTGCCCGGACCGGCAGGTGGTGGTGCTCGTGCCGGAACTGGTCGGCCCGCGCCTCACGCATTCGCTGCTGCACAACGCCCGCAGCGCCGTCCTCAAGGCGCGCCTCTCGTTCGGCGGGGACCGCCGCGTGGTCGTGATGCAGGTCCCCTGGTCGCTCGACGACACCCAGGGACGGGGCCGGGCGCCGCGTTGACTTGTCATACGGTGTTGATCCGATTCCAGGGATGCCGGAAACAGCTCGGTCCCGGACATCTTTGTTCAGCTGTGCTCTCTGCCTACTTGCCTGTACTTTTTGGACTCACTTTAGTCGTGTAGATTAACCGTAAATCTATGATTGTTTTTATGCTTCTTCGACGGACAGTTTGGCTCTGTTTGACTTAAATTCAGATGAAGATTACAGTATCCACATCCCCGACCTGGATGTGGAGAATCTCACACTTCGGCTGAGTTGCCTTTCACCCTCCCCAGGTCCTGATCTTCCCGCCGTCTCCTCGGGGCGACCGCATCGTCGAATACCGCGCAGAGTTCACTCGCAGGAACAGGGGGGAGACATGACCGAAGAACGTCAGGTCGAGGAACTGGAGGAAGTCGTGCCAGTGCGTGCGACGTACCAGCCGCCGGAGCTCGTCAATCTGGGGGCGTGGAGGGAACTGACCAGAACGCTCCCGGGGACTGGCTTCGGTGGCGGTCAGGGCGGATGAACACGCTTTTCCCGTTCACAGTGTAGAAGGCCGCACCGCTCAGGCCATGCTCCTGTGCTGTCGCTGATCCACCGTTTCGATCTGCACTCGTCAACACTGTGGGCGACAGCGGTGGCGGGATGACCGTGAGCACCATCCTGACGATGGTCGGCGGGACCATTACCGGTAACACAGCTGTCAACGCCGGCGGTAGGTTCAGCCTCAGCACTGCGGCCAGCACCGTTCAGGGCGGCGTGATCGGCAACAACACCGTCAGGGGGCATGGACGGGGCGGCAGCGTGCGGCTTCACAGCGCGGGCAGGATGACGGCCAGCGGAGGCACGATCAGTGAACATCAGGCTCCGTACGGTGCGGTGCTGCAGTGCTGATCACCGGCCCTTACCAGACGCTCTCCGCTGCCGAGTGTGTGCTCTCCGGCGCGAGCGTCACGGGGAATACGGTGACGGATCCCAGCAATGTCGGTGGGGGTTTTTCCAATGAGGGCAAGCTGACCGTCACCAGCGTCAGCGTCTCAGGGAACTCCCCGGACAATGTCTTCACCGAGCAGGAACTGACGACCAGAGGCTGCAGAACGCCCGCCATCAACGGGCGGTAACTTCGGCAGGAGCAACGCGCAGGACAGGCAGGCGGAGGCAGCGGGACTGGCACCCTGCCCGGCAACGTCGTCCAGAGCCAGTGAGACAGGGGGACAACATGGGGTATAAACGGGGAATACTGTGCACCGGTCTGGCGTTGACGCTGGCCGCGTGCGGACCATCAGGTACCCAGAGTCCGGCGGCCTTGCCGGGGACCACCGCCGAGACCACCGGGCCCGAGATCCTTGGCGTGGTCAAGGTCGAATTCCAGCACATCGGTCAGGCCGACTTCTCGGTGCAGGCCACCATGGTCGGGGACGGCCTCGCGTCGCAGACGCTGACCCGCACCGGGGCGCTGTCGTTCACGCAGGGCGCGCGCGGGTCCTTCACCGGGCCCGACCACGTGCGCTACCTCTACGGGCAGCTGAACGTCAACAACACCGGTCCGGCCCGCAGCAACCTCACCCTGCTGGGCATCAATGCCAAGGTGACCGGCGGCTTCCGGAGCCTGGGCGACACCTCGCTGGCCGCCGCGTCCCGGGCCAACGGCGAGCCGCTCACGGCCCTGGAGGCGCGCAAGGTGCTGCCGCTGCACCGCCGCGACCTGATCGGCGGTGCGGTGCAGGTGGTCGATGCCCAGGCCGACTTCCAGGCGTACCCCGAGACGGCCATCACACCGGCGATCGCCAACTTCATGGCGGGCTCGCCGTACAACGGCTACGCCTTCCCCTTCGGTTTCGTGGCGCGCAGCAAGACCAACGCCAGCACCCGGCTGGTGCCGAGCGGCACGGCGGCCGGCACGGTGACGCTGGCCTTCCGGTACCCGGACGAGGACCCGAACAGCACCAGCGACGACCTGAATTCGTTCACGTGGTACGGGCTGGTCACGTCCGACACCGAGAACCGCGAGACGGCCGACCCCTTCGAGACGGACACCGTGCGGGCGTGCGCGGCGGCGCAGACGCTGTACGGCGGGGCGGCGACGGTGGTGGCGGCGACCCTGCGCAACCTGCCACCGACGAACTGCGGCCGGACCAACACCACCGCGCAGGACGTGTACACGGTGCGGACCTCCGGCCGTCCCGGGTCGCCCACCACCAAGGTCCCCGACCTGACCATTGCGCCCTCGGCCGGGACCGACGTGGTGGTGTTCAACGACGTCAATCCGTTCATCGATGGGGCTGCCTACAGCAATCCCAACAACACCACGCTGGTGCAGAACCTGGTGAACTACACGCCGGTCTCGGGCATCAGGGCCAGCAGTAAGACCGTCTGGATGGAATTCGGTCACGGTACCTTCTGTCAGGGTTACTGCTCGGCCCCGTATCTGTCGACCATGAAATCGATCATCACGTCCCAGGGCTATACCGTTCAAGATATCGCTTCGGCTACACTTCCAGTCATTCCTCAGAGTGTCAAAGTGATCTTCCTCTGGAACCCACTGACGAACTTCACGGTGGCCGAAATCAACGCCCTCAAGGCATTCTCGAGTGAGGGCGGCCGTATCGTCTTCATCGGCGAATGGGACGGCTTCTACGGCACAGGAATCAGCGTCGAGAATGCCTTCCTGATCAACATGGGCGCGGTCATGCGCAACACCGGCGGCGCGGTCGACTGCAACTACAACACCGAGCCCGGCACCTCGCTGCGGCCTTCGCAGATCACGGCCGGACTGACCAACCTGACCGTCGCCTGCGCCTCAGTCATCGCCCCAGGCCCCGACGACTTCATCTTCCTGTACGATCAGAGCAACACCCTGCCGCTCGCCGGCGTGGCCCGCATCAACACCACACCCATTGCCACGGTCGTCTCAGCCTCGCTGAAGCCGCAGGCGCTCGCATCCCTGGCTGCACCTGCGCTCAACCCGGCGTCGCCGTCCGGTTACTGAACGCTCCAGGGATTCCTACAAGGCTCGCCGAGATTCGGTGAGCCTTGTGGAAGGTGTCCTGGTACGGTTTTGATCCGATTCCAGCTCAGGACCGGACACCTTGACCTCAGACTGCTCCTGGTGCAGGAAGACGATGCCCAGGACCAGGAGGTTCAGCGGAGCGTCCCCCGTTCCCAGGTCGTCCGGTCAAGGCTCGACAGCAGTGTTCCCGCCGGAAGGAGAGACGGGATCAGCGACAGGAAGACGTCATCGGTCAGCTGTTCATCCCGGAAGGCCCGTTCTAAACGGCGTTTTTTGGCGTCATGCGAACTCTCGCCTGACAGGTGAGCGCACAGTGCACTGGGGTTGACGGGTTGACCGGTGATCATGGCCTGCACCACATCGACCATGCGCTTCAGGGTGTCGATGCGCAGGTGGGGGTTCAGGGCTTTGAACCGCCGAGGAGTTTCACCCGGGTGAAATCGGGCAGGATCTGGAGTCGTCACACACCCAGAACACTGCCCGTTTCGTTGCCTGACCGTAACCACGCCGACCCTTCAACATTTCCGCTCTGGGGGGCCGAACAAAGATGACCGCTACTGAGCGGCAACAGCACCGACATCCCTTCCTGGACAGGGCAGCGCCCTGCAGGACGCTTATCAGCGCTCATGAGGACGCTCGCCCGCTTCGATCTCCTGCAAGCCGTACTTGTGGGCACTCGCCCCGCTCGGCTGAACTCCAGAAGTTCAGCTCAACACCGGATCAGGCGTGCAGGGTGCGCGGCAGGAAGTGCCGGAGTTCCTCCAGCAGGCGCTCCGGGGCTTCCTGCGGGAAGCCGTGCCCGACGCCCGGCAGGATGCGGGCGGGGACGCCGAGGGCGTCGCCGTGCGCGCGGACCATCTGCGGCGTGATGAGCGCGTCGAGTTCCCCGCCGAGCACGAGGACCGGCAGGCCGCGCAGCAGGGCCGGGTCGACGCTCCACGCGGCGAGGGCGCGCGCGTTGCCGGTGTAGAGCGGGGCGGCCATGCGGGCCGCGTCGTGCAGCAGTTGACCGAAGTTGGCGGGCCGTCCGGACGGGAAGAGGGCCGCGAGGCTCAGTTCCAGCAGGGCGGCGTGGCCGGGCAGCAGGTCCAGGACGGGGTAGTTCTCTTCCGGGGTGATCAGGCCGCCGGGCGGGGCGCTGGCGGCGAGGACGAGGCCCGCGCAGGTGCCGGGCGACTGGCGGGCGGCCTCCATCACGACCGCGCCGCCGAGCGAGTGGCCGAGCAGCACCGGGCGCGTGAGGCCGCGCTCCTCGATGTAGTGGTTGAGCCACGCCGCGTAGCGGGGGACGCTGACCTCTCCGTCCTGCGGGGTGCCGGCGAATCCGGGGAGATTGGGGGCGTGCACGGTCCAGCCGTCCGGCGGGGCGGCCTGAAGGTCGTCCCACCACGCGGCGGAGGCGAAGTTGCCGTGCACGGCGATCAGGTGCCGGGCTGGAGCAGGTTCGGGTGTCGGGATGGTCATGGCGTGCCCTCCGGGGCACCGTGGGGTGCGGGGGTGGCGAGCAGGTCGCGCAGGGCGTCCGCGAAGGCGAGGGTGTCGCCCAGCCCGCCGAGGTGTCCGTCGACGGACGCGTACTCGATGTGCTGGTGGTCGACGCCGGCGGCGCGGGTCTGCAGGGTGAATCCGGCCATCTCGCGGGCGGGGAAGAAGGTGTCGTTGACGACGTTGGCGGTCAGCAGCCGCAGGCCGCTGTGCCGCCAGCGGGCGAACAGCTCATCCGCCGGGGCGACGCCGTGCAGGTCGTGCGTCACGACGACGCGGGCGATTTCGTGGATGTGCGCGAGGCTCGCGGTGCGCGCGCGTTCGTGCAGGTACGCGCCGAGCGTGCCGGTGGGGAAGGTGTGCTCGATCCCGTCGGCGCCCAGCCCGAACAGCGTGATGAGCCGCAGGGCGCCTTCCAGGCCGCCGGTGGCGGCGACGTCGCGCAGCAGCGGGCCGAACACGTCCTGCAGGACCGGTCCGGCGTATGGGCTGGTGACGATGGCCGCGACGCGCGGCGCGAGGTCCGGCGTGCGGGCCGCCCATTGCAGGGCCTGCATGCCGCCGAAGCTCGGTCCGGCCACGGCGTGCCAGCGCGGCGCGCCGAGCGCCTGCAGCAGCGCCAGTTGCGCCGCGTGCAGTTCCGCGAACCCCCAGGCGGGGAAGGCCGCGCCCCACGGCTGTCCGTCCGGGCCGGGCGTGTCGGGGCCGCTCGTGACGACGGCCGGGTCGTGGACCTGCACGTTGGCGGGGGTGTTCAGGCACACGACGTGGTAGCGGTCGGTGTCGATGGCGCGGCCCGGTCCGATCAGGCTCTCCCACCAGCCGGGGGCGTCCCCGGGGGCCGTGCGTGCGGCGCGCATGGTGCCGGTGAAGTGATGGCAGACGAGCACGGCGTTGTCGCGCTGCGGGGACAGCGTGCCCCAGCAGTGCCCGCCCAGCTGCAGCGGCACGCCGGACGGCTGCAGGGTGGTGTGCAGCACGAAGGCGCCCGGCGTTTGGCCGGGATGCAGGGCGGACCGTTCGTCCAGCCAGAACGGGCCGGACGCGGCAGGCGCGCCCTGGAGGGGAGCTGACCGGCCCGGCGCTGACCCGGCGGGCCGTGGCCCGGCCGGCGTGGAGCTGGATGGACGTGACGTGGAGGGGACGTCTGACACCCGGCCACTGTAGCCAGGGCGCGTTACGCGGCCGTCACAGTGCCGGGGTGTAACACGGGTGTAACCGCCGTGCCGTACAGTGGCCCCGATTATGAAAACACTGTTGATGACGGTTGGACTGCTCGCGCTGTCCGGCGCGGGTGCGGTCAAGGTCGGCGTGCTGCTTCCCCTGTCGGGGGCGAGCAGCGTCACGGGTCAGGCCGCGAGGAGCGGGTACCAGCTGGCGCTGGACGAGATCAACCGTTCGGGCGGCGTGCTCGGCAAGCCGCTGGAGGTGGTGTTCGCGGACGACGGGAGCGCCCCGGCGAAGGCCGTGCCGGAGTTCGTGAAGCTCGTGACGGTGGACCGGGTGGACTTCATGGCGGGCGGCGTGAGCAGCGCCACCAGCATCGCCATCTCCGGCCCGGCGAAGCAGTACAACACCTTCATGGCGTGGATCGGCGCGGCGGCCGTGCCGGTCGAGGACGCCTTCGCGGACGACAAGTACTTCTTCCATTACCACCCGTGGGCGTACTACAACTTCGAGGCGATCCTCAGTTACTTCCGGTACCTGAAGACGTACAAGGGCGCGAAGAACATCGCGATCGCCTACGAGGACGGCCCCTTCGGCTCGGCGGGCATCGACGCGACCGTGGCGGCCTTCCGGAAGGCAGGCTTCAACGTGGTGCTGCAGGAGAAGTTCAAGACGGGCAGCGGGAACTTCGGGCCGCTCGTCAGCAAGGCCAAGGCCGTGAATCCGGACATCCTGTACTGGATCGGGTACGACACGGACGCCCTGCCGCTCGCGACGGAGATCCGGCAGCAGAACCTGAAGCTCGGGCTGCTGTACGGCACGCCGCCCAGCTGGCCGGTCGGCTTCGAGAAGAACGCCCTGGCGGACAATGTCGCCGGGCTGAGCCTGTGGCTGCCGGGCAGTCCGCAGGCGGAGAGCCGCAAGTTCGTGGCGGCGTACAAGGCGAAGTTCGGGACGGTGACGGAGGAGTACTTCGCGCCGCTCGCGTACGTGAACCTCAAGACGCTGGCCGCGGCGATCAACCGGGCGGGCAGCACCGACAAGGACGCGGTGGCGGCGGAACTCGCGAAGACGAACGTGCCGACGCCGTTCGGTCCGCTGACCTTCAGCCGCAGCAACAAGACGCAGTACCAGGGCTTCAAGGCCGGGAACTGGCTGCACTTCCAGTTCCAGGGGGACGCGCGCGTGCCGGTCTTCCCGATCAAGTCCGCACAGAAGCCGATGGTGTACGGCCGCTGATCCGGGCTGGCCCCGGGCTGATGCCGGGGCCGCTCGCCGACCCGTGATCCGGCGGGAAGGTGCCGCCCTTCCCGCCGGACGCCGCGCCTGAGTGCCGCGCCCCTCACCTTCTGGAGACTGTATGGACCTCTTCCTTCAAACCCTGCTCAACGGCCTGCTGCAGAGCGGCCTGTACGCCCTGGTGGCGTCCGGGCTGGCACTGGCGGTGGGCGTGCTGGGCATCGTCAACTTCGCGCACGGGGAGTTCCTGATGATCGGGGCGTTCCTGGCGTGGGCGGCCAGCACGTACCTGGGCGTCGATCCGCTGCTGGCCATGCCGCTGGTGGCGGCCGCGGTGTTCGCGGTCGGGGCGTTCACGTACCGGGTCAGCATCCGGCACGTGCTGCTCGCGCCGGAACTCAACCAGATGCTGCTCACCTTCGGGCTCGGCATCCTGCTGCAGAACCTGGCGCTGATGCTGCTCGGCGGGAACACCCGGACCGTCAGCACGCCGTATCAGGCGAGCAGTCTGCAGCTGGGGGCGCTCAGCATCGGCGGGCCGAAGGCCGTGGCGTTCGCGCTGGCGGCCGTGGTGCTGGGCGCGCTGTACGCGGTGCTGTACCGGACGGATCTCGGGCGGCAGATGCGGGCGGTGGCGCAGAACCGCCGGGGCGCGCAGCTGATCGGCATCAACGTCGACCGGGTGTACCTGATCGCGTTCAGCGTGAGTTGCGCGCTGGCGGCGGTGGCGGGGGTGCTGGTGTGCGTGCTGCTGTTCGCGTCGCCGGCGGTGGGGCTGGTGTTCGCGCTGAAGGCGTTCGCGATCATCGTGATGGCGGGCCTCGGGAATCTGACGGGCGTGCTGTGGGCGTCGGCGCTGCTGGGCGTGTCGGAGGCGCTGGTGCAGACGTACGTGCCGGGCGGCGGCGGCTGGAGCGACGCGGTGTTCTTCCTGATGATCTTCGGGACGCTGGTGCTGCGGTCCTTCCGGGGGGCGCGGTGAGCGCCGTGCCGAGGCCGGGCGGGGCGGCGCGGGCGTCGTCCCGGGGGCGGTCGTTGACGCTGCTGGCCGCGTTCCTGCTGCTGGCGCTGGCCTTTCCGTTCCTGCCGCTGGGCGATCAGGCGGACTACCTGCTGCAGATCGGGTTCTTCATGCTGGTGTCGGGCATCCTGGCGCTGTCGTGGGACCTGCTGGCCCGCAGCGGTCAGGTGAGCCTGGCGCACGCGGCCTTCTACGGGCTGGGGGCGTACGGGTACGCGCTGCTGCTGCGCGCCGGGGTGCCGTGGGGCCTAGCCATGCCGGGCGCGGCGCTGCTCGCCGGGGCGGTGAGCGTGCTGCTGGGCGTGGTGACGCTGCGCCTGAGCGGCATGTACTTCGCGATCGCGACGCTGGCCTTCACGGAGGTCGTCCGGACCGTGATTCAGAACCTGCCGGAGTCGGTGGCGGGCGGCGCGACGGGACTGCTCGTCCCGGCCCTGCTGGGTGGGCAGGCGCGCGGGCAGTACCTGCTGGCGCTGGCGCTGCTGACCCTGACGGTTCTCGTGAGCCTCGCAGTGAGCCTGAGCCGCTGGCATCACGCGTTCGCGGCGATCCGGCAGGGGGAGGAGACGGCGCGGGTGCTGGGCGTGCCGGTCGCGCGCTACAAGCTGCTCGCGTTCTTCCTGAGTTCGGTGCTGGCGTCGCTGGGCGGGGTGCTGTTCGCCGGGAAGACCTTCTTCATCAATCCGCTGGAGACCTTCAGTCTCGCGAACTCCATCGCGCCGCTCACCACCTCGATCTTCGGCGGGCTGTACACCACGCTCGGGCCGGTGCTGGGCGCGGCGGTGCTGCGCGTGGCGGAGGAACTGCTGCACCGCGCGGTGCAGAACGGGTCGCTGGTCGTGTACGGTCTGGTGCTGATGCTGAGCATTCTGTGGCTGCCGCGCGGTCTGATGGGGCTGCTGCGCCGGGGCCGCAGCGGGAGCGAACTGTGACGCGGCCCGCGCCGGCCTCCGGGCGGGAGGGGAGCGCGGCGGAGACGGTGCTGCGCGCGGACGGCCTGAGCCGGCACTTCGGGGGGCTCAGGGCGGTGCAGGACGTGAGCTTCAGCGTGTACGCCGGGGAGATCCTGGCGGTGATCGGGCCGAACGGGGCGGGCAAGACGACGCTGCTGAACCTGCTGTCCGGCGTGTACCGCCCGTCGGCGGGGCGGCTCACGCTGCTGGGGCGGGACGTGACCCGTGCCAGCATGGAGGCGCGCTGTCACGCGGGGCTGGGGCGGGCCTTCCAGATCGTGCGGCCGTTCGGGGAGATGACGGTGCACGAGAACGTGACGGTGGGGGCGCTGTTCGGGACGCCCGGGATGCGTCTCCCGCAGGCGCGTGAACTGGCGTGGAGTCTGCTCGTCCGGACGGGGCTCGCCGCGCAGGCGGACCGTCCGGCGCACGAGTTGACGCTGCTGCAGGACAAGCGGCTGGAGGTGACGCGCGCCCTGGCGACGCAGCCGAAGGTGCTGCTGCTCGATGAGGTGATGGCGGGCCTGCGGCCCGCCGAGGCGCAGGAGGCCGTGGCGCTCGTCCGGTCCGTGCGGGAGTCGGGGGTGAGCGTGCTGTTCATCGAGCACATCATGCCGGTCGTGCGTGACCTGGCGGACCGGGTGGTGGTGATGGATCAGGGGCAGGTGCTGGCGCAGGGCACGTACCGGGAGGTGACGGCGCACCCGCAGGTGGTGGCCGCCTACCTGGGCAGCGACGCGGAACTCGGTGCGGCGCTGGGGGAGACGGGGGCGGGGGACGCGCCTGCCGGGACGGTGCGCGCGTGACCGGGCCGCGCGGGCAGGCGCTGTCGGTGGAGGGCGTCGCTGCCGGGTACGGCAAGGTGCAGGTGCTGTGGGACGTGAACCTGCACGCCGCGCCGGGCGAGTTCGTGGCGATCGTCGGCGCGAACGGGGCCGGCAAGACGACCACGCTGCGGGCCGTGAGCGGTGTGGTGCGGCCTCAGGCGGGACGGATCGTGCTGGGCGGGCGGGACGTGACGCGCGCCGCGCCGAGCGAGATCGTGGCGGCCGGGCTCGGGCACGTCCCGGAGGGCCGGGAACTGTTCGCGCAGATGACGGTGCGCGAGAACCTGATGCTCGGCGCGGCGATGCGCCCGGACGCGCGCGCGGCGGCGGAACGCACGCTCGCGCGGGTGTACGATCTCTTCCCGCGCCTGCAGGAGCGCGCGCTGCAGCTGGCCGGCACCCTGTCGGGCGGTGAGCAGCAGATGGTGGCGGTGGGACGCGCCCTGATGAGCCTGCCGAGCGTGCTGGTGGTGGACGAGCCGAGCCTGGGCCTGTCGCCGCGCATGACGCAGACGGTCTTCTCGGCGCTGCAGGCCGTGAACGCGGACGGGGTGACGGTGGTGCTCGTCGAGCAGAACGTCTCGCTGAGCCTGCGGCTCGCGCACCGCGGTTACGTGCTGGAGAACGGTCAGGTGGTCCGCGAGGGCAGCGGCGCGGACCTGCTGGCGGACCCGGCCGTCCGGGCCGCCTACCTCGCCCTGTGACGACGGCCGTGCCTCCGGACGTGCGGGGTCTGCACTAGCATGGGCGCGTGACCCTGCAGCCTTCCTGGCGCGACCTGACCTCGCAGCGCCGGACGCGCCCGCCGAACGTGCGGGGCGTCCTGCCGCGCCTGCGCGTGACGGACCTGCTGGGCGCGGCGCGGGTGGGCGTGGTGGTCGCCCCGGCCGGGTACGGCAAGACCACGGCCCTGGCGGCCCTGCCGGGACCGCTGTGCTGGCTGACCCTCGACGCGGACGACGCGGACCCGCAGGTGCTCGCGGCGGGTCTCGCACTGGCCGCCGAGGCGCTGGAGGACGGCTTCCGGGTGGCGGCGCTGCTGGACGCGGGCGCGACGCCCCGGCTGGTCGCGGCGCGGCTGGGGGACCTGCTGGAACGTGTCGGCGCGACTTTGGTGATCGACGAGGCGCAGCATCTCGCGCACCCGCTGGTGTCGGAGGTGCTGGGTCGCCTGCTCGGCCCGCCGGGCGGCGGGGCGCGGGTGGTGCTGCTGTCGCGCCTGCCGCTCGCGTCGGCGGACCTGACGCGTCTGGAGGCGGCGGGGGAACTGCGGCGCCTGTCGGTGGCGGACCTGGCCTTCACTCCGGCGGAGGTCGCGGCGCTGGCCGCCACGCAGGGCGTGACGCTCACGCCCGCGGAGGTCCGGGTGGCGCACGCCGTCACGGAGGGCTGGCCGATCGCGGTGCGGTTCCTGATGCAGGCGGCCGGGCAGGGTCGGCTGCACCTGTCGGCGCTGGATGAACTGAGCGGCGGTCCGGCCTTCGCGGAGGCGCCGCTCACGTCGCTCTTCACGTACCTCGCGCAGGAGGTGCTCGGGCCGCTCGATCCGGCGTTGCGGACGCTGCTCACGCAGGGCAGCGTCTTCGAGGAACTCACGGCCGGACTGCTCGTCAGCGTGCTGCAGCAGGAGCAGGCGGGGCTGCTGCTCGACGCGCTGGCCGGCAGCGGCACCTTCCTGACGCGGGTGGGGGACGGGTACCGCGCGCATCCGCTGCTGCGCGCGCACCTGCGCTCGCAGCTGCCGCCCGGGGAGGTCACGCGGCTCGCGGCGCGCGGCGCCGCGTACTTCGAGGAGACGGGCCGGCCCCGCCGCGCCATGGCCGCGCACCTGCAGGCCGGGCAGCACGGGCGTGCCGCGGCGCTGCTCGCCCGGCACGGGCAGGCGTGGCTGGCGCAGGGCCGCACGCAGCTCGTGCAGCGCAGCCTGAACGCCGTGCCGCTCGGCGAGTGGACTCCGGACCTGTACGCGCTGTCCGGCGACGCGTTGCGCGCCTCCTCACGGTACGCCGAGGCGCTCGCCCGGTACGCGCACGCCGGGCCGCTGCAGCGGGCGCTGGGAGAAGCGCGGGTCGCGCTCGACACCGTGCAGCCGGCCCTGGCGTGGGCGCCGCTCGAGACGGCCGCCGAGCTGACCGCCGGGGCCGGAACGCCGGAACGGCCCGGGACGGCCGTCACGTTGCGGCGCATGCAGGCCGAGAACCTCCTGAACGCTGGACAGCTGGCCGAGGCGCTGGCGCTCGATCCGGCCCTGGCGACCGGCGCCCGCGCCCTGCTGCGGTCCGGGCAGCTCACGGCGGCCCTCCCGCTCGCCCTGCAGGCCGCCCGCGGCGAGTCCGGCGGGGCGCGCGCCGCGCAGAACCACCGCGAGGGCCTGCTGCTGCTGAGCTTCCTGCAGGCGCTGCTCGGAGACGGGCGAGGCGCGGAAACGCACGCCCGCGAGGGCCTCGCGGAGGGCGAGCGGCTGGAGAGTCCCTTCGTGCAGGGCCTCGCGCTCGCCCGGCTCGGGCACGCCCTGCTCGTGCAGGGCGACAGCAGCGGCGCGGCGGGCGCCTACCGGGACGCCTACGCCCTGGCGACCGGCGTGACGGGACGCCTGCAGGTGGAGCCGCTGCTGGGCCTGACGGTCCTCGCGGCCCGCACGGGCGACGCGGCCGGCGCGGACCTGCAGCTGCAGGACGCGCTGCTGCGCAGCGGCGGGGACCGCTACATGGCGGGCCTGCTGACCCTGGCGGCCGGGCTGGGGCAGCTGCAGGGCGGGCGGCCGGACGCGGCCCGCCCGCACCTGCAGCGGGCGGCGGACCTGTTCGGGACGGTCGGGGACCGCTTCGGGCTGGCGGCCACCCACCTCGCGCAGTACGCCGCCCTGCACGCCCCCGGCGGGCCGCAGGACGAGCACACCAGTGCCGCCTGCCGGGAAGAGCACGCCGGGCAGGCGCGCGCGGCGGTGCTGGCGTACCCGTTCCTGCTGTCGCGTCCCTCGCTGCTCTCCCCGTTCCCGGAACGGGCGCGCCGGGCCGCCCTGCTCGCGTCCCTCGCGGCCGGGGTGCCCGGCGGTCCGGACCACTTCACGGGGATCGCCCGCGACCTCGGGTACCCGCGCGTGCCGTGCAGGCAGGACGTGCCGGGCTTCGAGGTGAAGGTCCAGGTGCTGGGCGGCCGCGTCAGCGTGCAGCGGGACGGCCGGGAGAGCCGCGAATGGGGCCGCGCGAAGGCCCGCGACCTGCTCGCCCTGCTGGCCCTCCACCCGGCCGGACTGGCACGCGACGAGGCGCAGGACGCCCTCTTCCCGGACGCGGAAGTGCCGGTCGCGGAACGCAACTTCCGCGTCACGCTGCACGCCCTCGGACAGGTGCTCGAGGACGGCGCAGTGAGCGGCACCTTCCTCGAACGCGGCGAGTGGCTGCGCCTGCGCGTCTCGCCGGACCTGACGGTCGACCTGCACGCCGCGTGGGCCCTCCTCGCCGCGCCCGCCGGGACACCGGGACGCCTGGACGGCCTGCTGGCCCTGCCGGACGCGCTCGCCGACGTGCCGCTGCCGCAGGTGCAGGACGCCGCGGCCCGCTACTCGGCGCAACTGCCGGACGCCCTGGCTGCCGAGGCCGCCCTGGCCTTCCAGGTGGGCGAGTCGGCCGCAGCGCAGCGGGCCGCGGCACGTGCCCTGACCCTCGATCCGGCCCACGAACCGGCGGCCCGCCTGCAGATGCGCGCCGCACACGCGGCCGGTCACATGGCCGCCGTCACCCGCACGTACCGCGCCCTCGAAGCGGCCCTGGCACTGCTGGACCTCACGCCGCTCCCGGAGACGGCGGCCCTGCACCGCGCCCTGACGGGACCCTGAACCGGCCGGTTCCCGCAGGTCTCCAGGTTGTGATGCCTGGCCCGCTCCGAGATGCCGTGGATGGTGCCGGCGGTCGCCCGGTGCCGGAAAGGCAGGCGCGGCACCGGCCTGGAACGCGTGAGGGGACGCCTGCAGTTCATTCCGGCGGTCACGCCTTGCCGCGAGGGGTGGAGCGTCTCGCGGTGCGGCAGCGCGACCGGGGAAGACGCGGGGGCCCGGGGCACCGAACTTGCGTCCCCCGACCGTTCACGCCGCCTCTATCCTGGTGCCATGAAGCTCTCGATGTGGTCTCTCGTCGCCGGTCTGGCCCTCCTCTCCGCGTGCGCTCCGGCGGCCACAACGGCGCAGGGTGATCTCACGACTCCGATTCTGGCCCCTGGTCAGGTGTGGACGCTCTCTACCGACACGGCGGAGGGCCTCAGCACCCCGCCGACCGAGGTCACGGTCGGCCAGCCGAAACGGTACGGAAAGAGCGTGGGTTTCGAACGTGACGTGCAGACACTCCCGGGGGGCATTTCCACCCTCGACTCCTTCTTTTACGCTCCGGCCGACAGCGATCCTGCATACATCGCCGCCTTTCAGGCCCGGCTTGGTGCAGACGCGTCGCTCACGACCATAAAGCTCTGTATCGTCCGGAATCCGGTCAATCAGCTGGACGTCCAGCAGAGCGGGCTCTTCAGCAACGACTCGGCGGTAGAGGGCGCACTGGCCAGTCCGGTCACTCAGGCATACATCGAGAAAGGAACGCTGACCGGTCAGCAGACCTGCAAACTCACCAGAGTCAGGTGAGACGGTGTTGAGCTGATGGCCTGGAGTCCAGTCGAGCGCGGCGCACAGTCGCCGCACGGCCGTGAGCACGGGCAGGGACGGCGTAGAGGAGGTGGACGGAATGCCTTCGCGGTTCCCGGCAGCACTGGAATCGGATCGAAACCACATCAGTCCGCCGAACAAGCCGAAGCACGCCTTCCATGCTGGGAACGTGCTCCACGGGTGGCTGGACGCCTTTCATCCCCGAGGCCATCAATACTGCCCCCATTCCCGCGAACGGCAGCCGCGCTACCCCATCCCAGCGGGCCGGTACCTCCGCAATGGCGTCACCAGTCCAAGCGGGTACGTCAACGCCCCCAGCACGCGCGATTCAGGAACAACGCCCGCAGCGTCACGCGTTGTCGCCCGCCCGGCCGAGCGACGCCTCGAACGGTGCCGGCCGCCCGAACAGGTACCCCTGCCCGAACCGCACCCCCAGGTCCCGCAGCAGCAGGAGCGTGTCGAGGTTCTCGATGCCCTCCGCCACCACCGGCAACCCCAGCTGCATCGCCATTGCCACCGACTGCGTCAGTACCGTCCGCGCGGCCCGCTCGGTCAACGCCTCCGACAGGAACGCCCGGTCGAACTTGATCACGTCGATCGGCAGGCGCGACAGCAGCGACAGACTCGAGTATCCTGTCCCGAAGTCGTCCAGCGCCACCTGCACTCCCGCCGCCCGGAGCGCCGTGAGATGCGCCGTCGCCAGCCCCACGTCCTCCAGCACCGCACTCTCCGTCACCTCCAGCACCAGACACTCGGTCGGCAGGCCCGCAGACCTCACCAGCGCCAACGTGTCTTCCGCGAACGCCGGATTGAGCAGCTGGAGCGGACTCACATTGACGTTCACCTTCAATCCCGGCCGGTCGGCACGCAGCAGGTCGCGGATCGCCCGCCGCAGCACCCACTGCCCCAGCGCGTAGATGTACCCCCCGCGTTCCGCCAGCGGAATGAATTCCACCGGCGACACCGCACCCAGCAGCGGGTGCGTCCAGCGCAGCAGCGCCTCGAACGAGACCGGCACCTGACCGTTCATGTCCACCACCGGCTGGTACTGCAGCGCGAACGTCTCGTCCGTCATGGTCCGCAGCCCCTCCTCCAGAATCCGGCGCCGCTCCAGCCGCTCCCGCGTTTCCTGGGTGTACTGGCGGTAGACCACGCCCGCGTCACGCGCTTCCTGAAGTGCCAGTTCCGCGCAGCTGAGCAGATGTTCCGCCGTCGACGGCGCCTCCGCTTCCGCCTGCCCCCAGATCAGGCGCACCTGCACCGCCCCGGTGTTCATCGAGTACGGCCGCGCCACCGCCGCCTGCACCGCCCCGAATTCCCCCAGCAGTCGCGTGCCCAGCAGCGCGAACGTATCGGACCGCAGCCGCGCGCACAGGACGTCCGGGATCTCTTCACGGAGCCGCGCGGCGAGCTCCACCACCAGCCGGTCCGCCCATGCTGCGCCGTACACGGCCCCCATCCCGTCGAGGTTCGCGACCTGCACCATCACGGCACTCACCGCCGCTCCCTCTTCCGCCGCGCGCGTCAGCCCCGTCCGGTTGAGCAGGCCCGTCAGCCCGTCTCGCAGGTGCAGCGACTGAATCTCCAGGTATTGCCGGTGCTGCCGGTCGCTGAGGTCGTTCACGGTGCCTGCCAGGCGCCCCAGTTCGTCCTGCGCGTGCACCTGCAGGCGGTATGTCGGTTCCCGTTGCATCCGGCGAATCCCGGCGTCATACCGCTCCACCACCTGCAGCACCCGCCGGCGAACGAACGTCGTTCCCAGCAGCAGCGCGATCACCGCACTCAACGCCGTGATGAACAGCAGCTGGAACGTCACCTGACGTCCCGCTTCCTGCAGTGGCCGCTCGATCGTGACATGCAGCAGCGCCGATGTCCGACCGTCCGGCGCACTCAACGGGAACGTCAGTGCCGCTTGGGCCCGCTGCACCGGTACCGGGCCCCGGGATGGGCCGCCCAGCGTGACCTGGCTGTCCGGCCCCAGCGACGTGATCTCGGCAAGCGCCGCCGGCGTCAACAGCCGCGCGAACAGGAACCGTCCCGCGAACCCGCTGCCGTCATCCCGTGTGATCGGCCGCGCCGCCAGGAGGTAGAACTTTTCTCCCACCTGCACCACACCCGACACCGGTCTCACGGGTCCTGACGGCAGGGTGCCGAGCAGGGTCCGGACGAGTTGCTGACCTGCGACGTCTGCCACGATCCCCGCTGGACCGTACGTCGCTGAAGACAGCAGCAGACCGGCGCGGTCCGTGACGCCCCACACCGACACGTGCCCACCCGCGAAGGTGCTCGGTACCAGCGCCGAACTCAGGTACGACGGATTGCGACCTTCGGCGAAACGGTACGTGTCACTCCACGTCGAGAAGTTCTGCGTGAAGGCCTGCAGCCGCGCCTCCTCCCGGTCGTAATCGCGGCCCAGCGCCGCTTTCATCAGGGAAAGCTGCCGCTGTTCGAGCGACGCGAAGCGCCGCAGGAGCAGGTCAGGAACGAGCACCACCTGCAGCAGGAACGTCGGAATGACGATCGCGAGAATCAACAGCAGTGCCTGCTGCCGTAAAGAACGTGACCGGAGGCGCAGAAAGCTGGACAGAGCGGTGATCGACATGCGCCTCCTGACGCGAACAAACGTTCAGTGGATGAAGTGTACTGACCGTCCAGCCGCACCGTCTCCAAAATTTCCGACATGAACCATCGCTCAAGCTCGGTTCCGGTCCCTGGGCGCGTCAGCCGGTGAGTTCCGTGTCTGCTGCAGGTTCCTCAGATGTCCCGGGTGTGAACACGCTGCTGAATTGCAGAAAACATCGTGTTGCCGGAGAAGCCGAGACCGGGTGGCCGCCTTTGTGCAGGACCGCGGTCATGGCCGGACCGAGACGCGAGCGGGCCGTCTGATCCGGTGTTGATCCGGATTCAGGGACGCCGGGGACAGCGACGGCGGCTCTGTCTGGGCAGAGCATCGCCTGCGGGGGCGGTCCATGAGTCCGTTCAGGAGGATCGGGCGGAAAGGTCAGAGTTTTGGGCAAGGATCGCGTGCCGGGCCTGTCTACACTCGGTCCTGTGCCTGTGACCGCGGTTCGCGTTCAGGACATGTCGGCACACGCCTGACCCACGGTCCGTTCCTCAGGTACGCGCCGCTGCCGGGACGCTGTGCGGGCGGTGTCAGGAGGAAATCGGCGGTGCGGGCGCAGGAAGCCCGGTGGATCGCGCCACTCGTCGTGGAGGAGATGCTGCTGCGGCTGCTGCTCGGTCCGTGCGGGCCGCTCATCGCGCAGATGGGCAGGACGGACTCGAACACCCAGCGGATCGAGCGGGCCATCGGGTGGATCCGGCAGCATTTCGATCAGCCGCTGAACATCGAGCACCTGGCCGAGCTGACGCATCTGGGCAGTTCGACGTTCCACGCCCGGTTCAAGGCCGTGACGGGCTTCAGCCCGCTGCAGTTCCAGAAGCACCTGCGGTTGCAGGAGGCGCGGCGGGTGATGCTGACGTCGGGGGCGGACGTGGGCGGGGTGAGCCGGCAGGTGGGGTACGCGAGCGCGTCTCAGTTCACGCGGGAGTACGCCCGAATGTTCGGGCGCGCGCCCCGGCAGGACCTGGCCGTGGCGCGCGGCGCCGCACCGGACCTGCTGCTGAACTGATCCGGTGTTGAGGAGGTGGAAGGGATGCCGGTGCTTTTCCCGGCATCCCTGGAATCGGATCAGAACCGTACTTGTTGGTTCCCTTGTCGCTCGGCTGAACTCCAAAAGTTCAGCTCAAATGATCCGGTGTTGCGCTGAAGAAACGGGCAGGCGTTCATGGGCGTTGCTCTGTCCAGGAAGGGAGGTCTTCGCTCGGCGTCCGCGTCGTCGGATCAACACCGGATGAGTGGAGGGCGGCGCGGCATGAGGTCCGGGCCGGAGCGGCGGGGAGGGAGGCGTGCAGGTGTCCGGGTGGGCACGGCCTCGCCTGCCGTCGTACCGGCTGTGGGCAGGCCGTCCCGGGTGTTCATGGGTGGGCCGGGACCTGCGGGACTTCCCGCTGCCAGCCGCGCACCCAGGCGACGTCCAGCGTCTTCGGCCACGGTCCGCGCCGCTCACCGCCCGGCAGCAGGTCCGGGAGCTCGTAGATGTTGAGCATGAACTGCATCGGGTACGCCGGCGACTGCGGCACCTGCCCGACCACCGCGTCGTCCACGCGGAACGTGACGTGCTCGGGCGTCCACTCGGCGCTGTACACGTGCAGGTCGGCGGAACGGCCGGGAATCCGCACCGAATGCATGTCGGTCGTCAGGGCCGGGTCGTGGATGGCCTTCACGCCGAACCGGACCCGGAAGCCGTCCGGGTCGCGTTCGTGTCCGAACACCTCGCAGATGCAGATCTCGCCGGACTGGGTGGGGTGGCGCTCCACGCCGATCATCCAGAATGCGCCCAGGTAGCCGGGCGGGAGGTCGGCGCGGAACGCGACTTCGAACAGGCCGTACCGGGGGGTGTACAGGCAGGAGTCCGGCTGCGGTTCGGTGACGCGCAGGTCGGGATGGAAGCGGTGCTGTCCGGCGTCGCTGCCGACCGGCCCGGCGAGAACGCCGGTCTGGAGGCTGGAGACGCGCAGTGCCCCGTCGACGGCGGGGTGCCACGGACGCTGCTCTTCGGTGATCTGCAGGTGCAGTCCGCGCCCTTGGAGCGCGTAGCGTGCGGCGGAGACGTCACGGCCCGCCCAGTGCGGCAGGTAGTACGGGAGCCAGCGGGTACGGTCGAGGTGGGGGGCGCGGAAGTCGTCCTCGAACGTCAGGACGTACCCGGACCGTGCGGCCGTGGCGGTCACGTCCACCGCGGCGCGTCTGGGAGGGTTGGGAAGGCACTGGACGGTTGGGCACTGGACGGCTGGGCGCTTGACGGCTGGGGCATGTGGGCTCCTGTCGGCCGGCGCAGGTGGCCCTGCAGGGTGACCCGGCGTGCGGATCAGCTTACCGGACGTGCGGAACGTCTGGGTGCCGGTGCCGGGTCGTGCGCCGGAACGCGCCGTCTCATACGGTTTTGATCCGATTCCAGGGACGCCGGAAACAGCACCGACATCCCTTCCATCTTCTCCCAACCGTACTTTTTGGTGCTCGCTTCGCTCGGCTGAACTCTACAAGTTCAGCTCAAAACCGTATCAGCGGGCCTCGCAGGTGAGCTGCTCGTCGCCACTCCAGACGGCTTCGCAGTGCCCGTCCGTCCAGGTGACGGTGACGCGGTCGCCGTTCCTGGCGTTCAGCTGGATGTATCGGCTGGCGGGCACGGTGAAGTGCTGGTCGCCGAGGCGTGCGTCCGCGCCGACGGGGACGTGGGGGGGAAGCTGCCGCAGGGCGCTGCGCTGCAGGTAGGGCGTGAAGTCGGCCACGGTGACGAGGGCGTCAGGGGCAGGCTGGACCGTCAGTGCCGTGCGGTCGAGGGTGACGCTGAGCGGGAGGCTTTCGAGGTCCACCGTCACCTGGGCCGCCCACGCGAACGGCGGGACGGGCAGCAGGGCCGTGCCGTTCCTGCCGGTCACGGCGCGGTCGGTGCCGCGCGTGACGGTGACGCCGGGCGCGCCGACCCGCACCTCGATGACCTGACGGGTGCCGGGCGTCACGGTCTGCGCGTCCTTGCCGCCGACGGCGAGCGTGCCGTTCACGGTGGCGGTGGCCTGCGGGGACGGTCCTGCCGTGAGGGTCAGGGTGGCGTTGACGGGGCCGGTCAGGCTGGCGGTCGCGAGCGGGGTGGGCCATACCTGCAGGGTGTCGTCGAGGGTCCAGTCGTCCAGGACGGTGTGCTGGCGGGCGGACAGCTGGATGGTGCCGTCGCCCGTGCCGCCCTGCAGGGTGAGGGTGGGGGTGACGTTCAGGGCCACCTGGACGGACACGCCGGCGGAGGGTGGACGGCTGGCGGGGTCGGTGTGATCGCGGGTGTAGGCCTGGGCCGACCACGTTCCGGCCGCGCGGGGGAGGGGTCCGGCCGCGCCGAGCCGCAGGGTGCGCTGGCGGTCGCCGTCCTGGGTCTGCTGTTCGGCGGTGGCGGTCAGCTGCACCAGCGGGTGGGTGATGAAGGCGCTGGCCTGCAGGGACAGGGTCTGCAGGTCGCCGGAGCGGCCGCGGTCCTGTCCGGTGTGGGCGGTGACGTTCCAGCTGCCCCAGGGCTCGCTGCGGGTGAGGGTGGCGTTCAGTGCGAGCGTCCGGGCGGTGCTGTCGTCCTGCGCGAGTGCGTCCACGCTGAACGTGACGTCCTGCTCGGCCGTGCGGTTCCGGTCCGTGCCGGGCCGCCAGCGCACGCCGAGGTGCAGGCCGGACGACGGGCCGAGCAGGGCGTCGGCGGCGAGCTGCAGGGCTTCGCTGGCGGTGTAGGCGACGCTGCCGCGCACGGCCGGGCCGTCCGGCTGCAGTCCGGCGGCGGCCGCGTACTGCAGTTGCCCGGCGACGCTGCGCTGCGGCCGCTGATCGAAGGGGACGGTGAAGCGGCGCAGGAGGGTGCCGTCCGGGGTTTCGAGGTCCACCGTGAGTGTGCCCTGGACCGGCGGGTAGCTGAAATCCGGCAGGTCGGTGACGCCGGGCGTCAGGGGACCCTGCGCGAGGGTCGCGCCTTCGTAGCTCACCCGGTAGCGGCCCGCTGTGGCGCTGTCGAGCCGCAGCGGGGCGGGGCGGTTCAGGCCGGGGCGGCGCTGCACGCCGAGGCCGAGCAGGCTGCCGTGCGCGAGCGGGCCGTCCGGGGGCAGCAGCCCGGCCTGCAGTTCGGTGTCGCCCTGCTGGCGGTAGGCGTACGCGGAGGGCAGCTGGCCGCGCAGCTGGGTGACGCCGGAAGTTCGCGTCAGGCCGAGGGTGCCGGCGCCGCGCACCCCCCACGCGGCGGTGCCTGGCGTGCGCGGGGCGTCGGGGCGGGCGTCGACGGTGAACTGGCCTGTGCCGGTCACGGTGCCGGCGGCGGCGGTGACGGTGAAGGTCGTGCCGATGATGGCGCCTGCCGTCTGTGGCGCGGTCGTGCCGGGCGCGCCTGTGGTGAGGTCGGCGCCGACACTTCCGGCGGTTCTGGAGGCGGGGCGCGTGAGCTGCAGGGTGAGCTGCGAGGGGTCGATGACGGGGCGGAGCCGGTCGGGCAGGGCGATCAGGTCGCCGTCCCGGCAGTGGTCCGGCAGGCCGGTGTCCGGGCCGAGCAGCGGGAGGTCCGCAGCCTGGACGAGGATCCGCCCGCCGTCCAGGCGGACGAGGAGGATGCCGACGGCGTCGTCGTTCACGCGGGTGTCGAGCGGCGTGATGGGCAGGGCGGCGAGATCGGGCGCGCGGGCGTCCAGGCAGGCAGGCGTTTCGTTCGGTGCTGCGGCGCCGGCCAGGCCCGGCAGGAGGAGGCACAGCAGCGTGAGGTGCGTCCGGAGGTGCCTGACGGGCGGCATGTCAGGGGACCGTCAAGGTCTGTGTCTTGCCGTCCTCCGTCGTCCAGCGCAGTTCCTGCACGCCCTGCATGTCGAGGATCCGGCCCTGCTGGGCGAGCAGGTACGTGAGCGGCTGCGGTGTCCAGCCCTCGGCGGTGCGGGTCTCCAGCCGCACCAGTTTGAGGTGGACGGGGCCCGCGTTGTGCAGGGTGACGCGGCCGTCCGCGCCGCGGGTGGCCGTGACGGCGGGGGCGCCCGTGGCGGCGGGAACGATGCCGTCGAACAGCGGGAGGCTCAGCTGCAGGCGGGTGGTGACGCCGGGCGCGGCGGCGGCCCGCTGGGTGATGAGGAGTCGGTACGCTTCCTCACGGGTGGGGGCGGCGCCGAGCCGCGCGACGCGGACGGTCTGCTGCGCGCCGGGCGCCAGCGTGACGCTGCTCGGCGCGACGACCACTGCCTGGGTGGGCTGCAGCGTGTCGAGACCGTCCGGTTGACGCCAGGTCAGCAGGGTGAGGTCGAAGGTGACCGGGCCGTCCAGGGTGTTCGTGAGGGTCAGTTCGGTGGCGCGCTGCTGGGGTTTGAGGAGCAGTGTGGTCGGGTTGACCGACACGCCGCCGAGGGCGGCGGCGGGTCCGGTCAGCAGGCAGAGGGTCAGGGCGAGGGAGAGCAGGGGCTTCATCACGACCTCGGGGTGCGGTTCAGAAGGAGACGGTGAGCGTCAGGGTGTCCTGGTACGTGCCGGGCGGGACGTTCGTTCCGGCGGGCGCGGTGCCGGTCACGGCGACGGAGGCGGCGCTGCCGCTGCCCACGCCGGTCGGCAGGGGGATGGTGACGGTGTACGGCAGGTAGTAGGTGCCGCCGGCGACGCTGGCCTTCATGCGCCGCGTGACGGAGAAGTTCATGCCGTTGTCGAGGGTGAGGCTGTAGGGGGTGAGTGCGGTGCAGGTGACGGTCAGGGCCCCGCTTGCGGACGCGCCGGTCCGGGAGGTGTACGTGCCGAAGCTCAGGGTGGCGCTGCCGACCGTGCACGTGCCGAGCGCGCCGGCCGCCGACAGCAGCAGGGCGGTCAGGAGGCCCGCGACGTGACGTGCACCGCGGCGTGCCGTGCGGTCGCGCGGCGGGTGTGGGCTGGCCGCTTCGGTCAAGGGAGTCCTCCTGGGTTTCACCTTATCAGTGGGTTCCTGACACGCTTCCGACACGGGGCGGCGGGGACCGCTGCAGCCGGTCCCCGCCGCCCGGGCTTCCGCCCGCCGTCTTCAGAAGCCGACGGTCATGGTGACGGTGTCGGAGTACGTGGCGGCGGGGACGTTGCTTCCGGCGTCGGCGATGCCGGTGATCGCGTACGGTACGTCCAGCCCGGTGCCTGCCAGGGGGATGGGGACGCCTCCCACCGTCAGCGCCCCGGCGATGACGGGCGTGTAGGGGATGAAGTAGTCGGTGCCGCCCACGTTGGCCTGCATGCGGCGCTTGCCGGACGTGCTTTCGAAGTTCAGTCCGTTGTTCATGGTGAGGGTGTAGGGGGTGAGCAGCGAGCAGTTCACGGTGACGGTGCCGGCGGACGTGGCGCCTGCGGCCTGCGTGTACGTGCCGAAGTTCAGGGTGGCGTTGCCGATGGTGCAGCTGTTGGCGACGACGGCCTGGACGGTCAGGGTGCCGGTGCTCGACGCGGCCAGCGCGGCGGGCGTGCAGAGGGTGATCAGGCCGAGGGTGAGGGGGAGCAGGCGGCGGATGGGGGACATGAGGACTCCTGTGGGTCGGCGTGTGCTGGGAGGGGTGACGGTGAATGGCGGGCGGATGATGTCGGACTTGAGCTGTTGCGTTGCATGCAGGATAGGGGCCGGAGTCTGACGGGCCGGTTACGCTGACCTCACCATCCGCAAGATGAAGACCTCGTCGCGTGGGCATGCCTGGGCGGGGTTCACGCTGGGCCGCGGCGCTGTCTGGAGCGCGGTGTGGCGGGCGGGGCCGATCAGGTGAGCGGAGGACGGATCAGGTATCCTGGGCGCCAAGCCATGCCGGTCTTTCTTACAGCCCGTGCGTTGCACGGCCGGATGGTGTGGCCCTGGGCGCGGTCGTGACGACGCGGGACGACACGGCCCGCCGGGCGATCGGGCAGGAACTCGGGATGCGGAACGCGCAGCTGACGCGCAGCAACGCTGAACTGCAGGCCGCGAACGAGGAACTCGCGGCGTTTGCGTACAGCGCGTCGCCTGACCTGAAGACGCCGGTCCGGCACATCAAGAGCTTCGCGGAACTCGTCAGGCGGGCGCTGGTCGACACCCCGAACGCCGTGGTTGCCGCGCACCTGGAGCGGGCCGAGCAGGCGGCGGAACGCATGGCGACGATGATCGACGGGCTGCTGCACCTGTCGCGCAGCACGCGCCTGCCGCTGCGTCAGGAACCGGTGGATCTGGACGCGCTGCTGCGTCAGGCGGTGGACGACCTGGCGCCCGATGTGGCGGACCGCCGGGTGGAGTGGCGGCTCGCGCCGCTGCCGACGGTGGAGGGGGACGCCGCGACGCTGCGGCAGGTGTTGAGCGACCTGCTCGGGAACGCGGTGAAGTTCACGCGTCCGCGTGATCCGGCGGTGATCGAGGTGTGGAGCGAGCGGCGTGACGGGCGGCGTGCCGTGTTCGTCCGCGACAACGGGGTCGGCTTCGACCCGCAGGACGGGGAGCAGATCTTCGGGGCGTTCAAGCGGCTGCACACGGACCGGGAGTTCGAGAGGACGGGGGTGGGCCTCGCGACGGTGCGCCGGATCGTGCTGCGGCACGGCGGGACCGTGCATGCGGACGGTGCGCCCGGGCGCGGCGCGACGTTCACCTTCACGCTGGCCATGCGGCCAGGGTGACGCGCGTGGTGCGGTGTCCCGGGCCGTACAGGTTGCTGTGAACGGTATGGGCGCGGGTGAAAGAATGCTGAGGTGGCGGTTCCGGTACCGTGGGTCATGATGTTCCGCGTTGAGCTGTGGATGCCGGAGGCGAATCTGCTGCTGAGAAACCTGACGCACACCGCGAGTGTTTCAGAGGCCATGCAGTCGTGCGTCCTCCACCGGGGTGAGCCGCTGGTGTGGGAAATGGAGCAAGTGGGGGTGTGGTCGGCCCGGTCGGCGGTGTTCGAGTACCGGATCGTGGCGTTGACAGCCAGTGCGCCGCAGGTGCTCGGGCCGCGTGAGGACCGGGAGGGGCGGTGCGGGGGGGACGCCGCGGAGTCCGCGTGAGGTGTGCGGTCCGGGGCGCGCCGTTCCCGTTCACCAGAGGGTGTCGATCATGCTGTGAAGGCGCCTGACTTCGCGTTCGAGGTGCGCGGCGGCTGCGAGGAGGTCCTGGTCGTTCCTGGCGGCCGTGCCGTCCTGGTAGGCCTGCCAGGCGTGGGCCGGCGGGCGTGGGCAGCCCTCGTCGGCGAGGACGGTACGGAAGGCGTGCGCGGCACGGTCGAACCGTTCCTGCGGCGTCCTGCGTCTGAAGAGGCGAATCACCATCTGCTCCGATGGTGCGGGCGGCGTGCCTGTTCGCGCCATGAGAAATCCTGCACCCGGACGGCCGGTATCTGTCCGGGACGCTGAACGCTGAACATGTGAATGTTCAGACATTCGGATGAGAATCACTGAGTGTCAAGGCGTCTGGCCTTTCCATTTCCCCTATACTCGGTTCATCCGCGGTTTTCAGTGTGGGTTCTCACTGCCGACACTGCGCGAAAGGCCTCCCTATGCAGACTCCTGTCCCTCCTGTCCGTCCTGACGAGATCGATCTGCGTCAGGTCTTCAGCACCCTCAAGCGGGCGGCCCTCCCGATCGTCGGGGCGACCCTGCTCGTCGGTGGCGCGACGTACGCGCTCAGCCGACAGCAACCGAAGATGTACGCCTCCGTCAGCAGCGTCCTCGCGGCGCAGGACGCGAGTCAGAACACATTGATCAACAACACCCTCGTGACGGCCCCGCCGCTTCCGCAGGGCGCGGTGGACGAGGCGATCCACAGCCGCAGCGTGGTGGACGACATCTCCAAACGCCTGCAGGTCTCCGGGCTCGACGCCGGACTGATCGCCCACATCGAGTCGGACCTGACCCGTGAGATCGCGTCACAGAAGTTCAAGCGCGTCTCGGTGAAGGCGAAACTCGATCCGCAGCAGCGCGGCGTGTACGAGATCAGCAGCACCGCCGAATCCCCGCGGGCCGCGCAGGTGCTGGCGGACGCGGCCGTGCACGCGCTGCTCGCCTGGGACACCGCCCGCGCGCAGACCGGCGTGAAACGTGCCAGGGGGAGCCTCGAAGCGCAGCTGCGCGACCTCGACGCGCGCATCGCGGCCACCCTGCCGGGCAGCGTCGATCGCCAGTCGCTGCTCACCACGCGCGGCCAGGTGACGCAGAACCTCGCGCAGGTCGCGGTGTTCGAGCAGGCGGCGAGCGGGCCGCTCTCGCTCGTCGCGGACGCGAACGAACCGAACGCGCCGATCAGCCCGAAACCCACCCGGGACGCGCTGCTCGCCGCGCTGCTGACGCTGTTCGCCGCGTCGGGCGTCGCGCTGCTGACGGACAGCCTGCGCCGCCGCGTGAACGGCCCCGAGGACCTGATGGAATTCGGGTACCCGGTCCTCGCACAGCTTCCGGCGCTGCGGCAGCGTGCCCTGCTGAACGGCGTGATCCAGGCGGCCCGCAGCGGCAACCTGTACGAGGCGGTCGGCTTCCTGCGCCTGAACCTGATGAACGCCCCGCACACGGGCGAGCAGCGGCGGTTCGTCGTCTCGAGCTCCCGGCCCGGTGAAGGCAAGAGCAGCGTCACCGCGATCCTGGCGGACGCCTTCGCGGGCAGCGGCCTGAAGGTGCTGTTGATCGACGCCGACATGTACCGCGCGACGCAGCACCAGTTGTGGCGTGCCGACCCGAACCTGCAGCTCGGCGCCCCGGCCCTGCTCGTCAGCAAGCCGGACGTGCCGGGCGCGCGGCCAGTCAAGGTGACGGAACAGATTGACCTGATCCCGGCCGGTTCGCACCGCAACGCGTCGAGCGTCATCAACAACCCCGGGTTCAGTGCGCGCCTCGACCGCTGGTCGCAGGGGTACGACGTGGTGATCATCGACACCCCGCCGCTCGGGAGCGTGTCGGACGCGCTGGCGCTCGCGTCCATGACGGACGGCCTGCTGTTCGTGGTGGAGGCCGGGCAGACCCGCGAGGCGGAGGTGGGGCGCGCCATGCAGAACCTGCAGGTGGCCGGCACGCCGGTCCTGGGCTTCGTGCTCAACAAGACCACCAACGACACGCGCGGCTACTACGCGTACAGCTACACCACACGCGAGCCGTCCGGACGCCCCGGCGAGGTCCCTGGAGGGGCACCCAGATTCTGACCTTCCCGTCAATGACGCGGTGACACCGGCCCTCGGATCAGCGGACCGAACGACACGACCTATCCGTTTTCTGGACTGACATTTCTGTCTGGCTGTGCCCTTCTGCGCCGTCACAGACCCTGCCCTTGATCTGATTTCACGCAACTCATCCTGCCATTTATCACTTTGGCCTGACAGCACGCCCCGTTCCCTTGTCCATGAAGGTCTCAATGTCTAAAACAGCGCATCACTTCAGGCATTTTTCAGCTAGCGTTCATATCGAAGGGCGCCAGCCTCATTCACACTTCGGGGGTGCAGCATGCTAAACGTCACTGTCGTCGGCACCGGCTACGTCGGGCTCGGAACCGCCATCATGCTCGCACAGCTCGGCCATCAGGTCACCGGGCTGGACGTGGACGCACGCAAGATCGATCAGCTTAACCTTGGCCACCTGCCCATCTACGAGCCGGGCCTCGACGTCATGCTCGCCGAGAACGCCGAACGCCTCACCTGGACGAGCGACTACACGAGCGCCATCCCGCACGCGGACGTGATCTTCATCTGCGTCGGCACGCCGTCCCTGCCCGACGGCCGCCCGAACCTCGGGTACGTCGAGAGTGCCGCGCGTCACATCGCCGCGAACCTCAACGGCAAGGTGCAGGTCATCGTCAACAAGAGTACCGTCCCCATCGGCACGGGCGACTGGGTCACCCGCATCATCGAGGACGCCACCGACCCCCAGCACCACAACCGCTACTTCGTGGTCAGCAACCCCGAATTCCTGCGCGAAGGCACCGCCGTCAGCGACAGCCTCTACCCGGACCGCATCGTGCTCGGCGGGGACAGCGTGGCCCTGCAGCGCATGCGTGACCTGTACGCGCCCCTGATCCACCAGAACTTCACCGCGCCCGGTCACTCCCCGCGCCCGGCCGAGTACACGGTCCCGGCGGTGGTCGAGACGACCCTTACCAGCGCCGAGATGATCAAGTACGCCGCGAACGCCTTCCTGGCCCTCAAGATCAGTTACGCCAACGAGATCGCCGGACTGTGCGAACGCGTCGGCGCGAACATCGACGAGGTCGTCTCCGGCGTCGGCTTCGACGGCCGCATCGGTCACCGCTTCCTGGCTGCCGGTGCCGGGTGGGGCGGCAGCTGCTTCGGGAAGGACACCAGTGCCCTGATCACCACCGGCCAGGAGTACGGGTACGACATGCCGATCCTGCAGGCCGCCATCGACATCAACAGCCGCCAGCGCGACATCGTGCTCGAGAAACTCCGCAAGCACCTGCGCCTCCTGAAAGGCAAACGGGTCGCGGTGCTCGGCATGGCCTTCAAGCCGAACACCGACGACCTGCGTGACGCGCCCGCACACGATTTCATCCAGCGGCTCACGCAGCTCGGCGCGACCGTGATCGCTCACGACCCGGTCGCCATGCCGCGCGCACGCCACGAATGGGCTTACCTGTCCTACCAGGAGGCGCCCAGCGCGCACGCCGCCGTACGCCAGGCGGACGCCGTCATCATCAGCACCGAATGGAGCGAGTACCGCGCCCTCGACTGGGACGCGCTCGCGCTCAGCATGCGGACGCCCATCATCATCGACGCCCGCAACGTCATCAGCGACCCCCTCACCGTCCACGCCACCATCGAACAGATCGGCAAGGAACTCCCCAAACCTCTCGCCGTTTCCCTCGGAGTCACCGCTTGAACATCCTCATCACCGGCAGCGCCGGCTTCATCGGCAGCCACCTCGTCGAACGCTTCCTGAACGAAGGTCACACCGTCACCGGTGTCGACAACTACATCAGCGGCCAGAAACGCAACACCGAACTGTTCCTCGCGCACCCGAACTTCACGTTCATCAAGGCGGACGTCAGCCACGCCATCCCCTACGTGGGCGCACCGCTCGACTGGGTGATGCACTTCGCTAGCCCCGCGAGCCCCCCGCACTACCAGCAGTTCCCGATCGAGACCCTGATGGTCGGCGCGCAGGGCACGCAGAACGCCCTCGAACTCGCGCACGCTCATGGGGCGAAGTTCATGCTCGCCAGCACCAGCGAAGTGTATGGCGACCCCCTCGTGCACCCGCAGCCGGAAACGTACTGGGGCAACGTCAACCCGATCGGCATCCGCAGCTGCTACGACGAAGCAAAACGTTATGCCGAGGCGATCACCATGGCGTACCACCGCGACCGTGGTGTCGATACCCGTATCATTCGCATCTTCAACACGTACGGCCCCCGCATGCGTTTAGATGATGGGAGAGTTATGACTAATCTTATCAATTCTTTAATTAATAAGACGGATTTTAAGATATTTGGCGATGGAGGTCAAACTAGAAGCTTTCAATATATCGCGGATCTCATTGAGTCAATATTCCATGTAATGAATTCACCCAGAATACCCGTGATAAATCTTGGCAGTGAGCACGAATTTGATATTTTGCAATTAGTCAATGTTTTTAATTCTTTAAATTCTCATAGTATTGGCTTTTGCTTTGAGGAACCTCTCGGAGACGATCCAAAAGTGAGGAAGCCTGACAATAAATTAAGGAATTCTTCTATTGGTAAACACAACTTTGTTTCTTTAGAGTCGGGTCTAAAGAATATGATTCAGTTTTACGTTAAATAATGAATCTTTCCATTGGTATTGTGTCATATTTAATTACTATTTTGGTGCCTATTGTTTCGATGCCTATAATAGGTAAAGAGTTGTCGAAAAATGACATAGGTATATACTTTTCTTTTATTTCGCTTTCAACCTTGGTTTCAATTATTGTTGATTTTGGATATAGTATTTCTGGTTTTGCTAACAGCAATTTAGAATCAATAAGTATGAGTCTTTCTAAGATGAAAATAAATAGAGTTATCGGCTCTTTACTTTCTTTTTTTACCCTTTCGATCTACGCTATCTGTTTTCGCTTTGATTTTATTGACCTTTGTCTGGTTTTCATACTATCGTGTTTACTTGGATTCTCTAATCTTTGGTATTTTCAAACACTAAATAAGATGGATGTATTTTATAAATCAGAAATTTTGGGCAAGTTGCTCATATTATTTTTATATTTCTTTTTTAAGAAGTACATTGAATCCTATACGATGGCCATAATTTTTTTCATTATGGGAACAATGGCATCCCATATTTATCTATTTTTTTTCCACCCCGAGTTATACAATTTTAGGAATTTGAGCATTGTAAGTAAGGGTTTCAAGACAATACAGCCTTCTTCTTTGCTCACTCGGTTGATTATAAATAGCTACGTTAATGCGAATACGGTTATTTTAAGCTGGTTTCTTGCTCCACACCTTATCGCTGGTTTTGGTGCCGCTGAAAGAATATTCAGAGCATCATCTGGCATAGCCACGCCAGTTTATAATCAAAGAATAATCAGAATTAAACTAGCTCTAAAGACTTCTGGATTAGAAGTGGAAAGAATATTATTACGAGATGCTGCAATGCTTTTCTTATGTGGATCAATTATGGGCATCGCTCTTTATTTTTCTACGAGCATGATAGCTAACTTTATTTTCAAAAGCTCTCCTGAGGGCTTTGCCGCTAACCTCCATATTTTGTGTGTTGTCATTCCTTTTGCTGTATGTAATGGATTTGTTGGATTAAGATGGATGGTTTTAGTAAAAAGAGAAAAAGAATTTACGCATTTCGTTATCACTGCCGCTATTATTAACCTTATAACAATATTATACCAGATTAAGATCGCAAGAAGTGGCCTATTCGGTCTTGGGCTTCTTTTAGGTGAATTCTCTCTTTTTATTTTGACTGTTGGCTTTATAATTAGGGGATGGTATGAAAAAGATGCTTAGCGTAAACGATGTTTGTGGTGCTGTTGTTACTTACGGTAATAGAGCTAATCTTCTCGAAAAAACGATTCAATCATTCATCGATAACGGAGTAAGCGAAATTATATGTGTTTTTAATGGATGCGACGATCATGTTTATGATTACATTTCCGATAGATTCAAAAACAAAATTAGATTGACACCTGTTATTTTGAAAAGCAATCTAGGATCTGCTGGCGGCTTTACTAGTGCCTTGGAAGCTTTCAAATTTGAAAGTGGCAAAGAATTAGTTTGGATTTTGGATGATGATAATTTTGCAGAAAAAAATGCATTGGATGAATTAATTAATTTTGCAAATGGTTTAAGTGAAGTGGCTATTGTTTGCTCAAATCGCACAGAATTTAATATTTTCGGAAAATTAGAAAGCGGCATCCCTATCGAAATTATGTATCCAAAAAATTCCTCTTTTTTGGGAATTTCCATATGGACTATTTTTCCCACTACGAAAAGATTTTTTAACAAAAGAATAGGAAATTTTGGTAAAAGTAACGACGTGAATTGGATATGTGTACCTCAAGTGCCTTGGGGTGGAATGCTCATACCGCGTGCTGTACTCGATAATAATATTCTACCACCTAAGGAATTTTATCTTTACGCCGATGACACCGCATTCTGTGTTTTGGCAGGTAAATATAATTTTAGATTCTTTATAGTTAAATCGAGTAGAGTTATCGATTTAGACGCATCTTATCATTTAGAGAAAGCAGATATTGACCGCTTTTCGAAAATCATTCTTTCAACACCAGTCGAAAACGTTAATTATTCCGTGAGAAACAACTGTTATATCGATAGAAATCTCCGACCAAAAAATAGTATGACTTATATCATTAATAAAAATATTTATATGATTATATTGTTGATATTCTGTTTAAAATATAGGAGGCTGGGAAGATTTATTGAGATAGGCAGGTTAGTTTCTCTTGGCGAGAGAGGAAAATTGGGGATCATGCAATGAAAATACTGATTTTTAATACACTATTTTATCCGAATGAAATTGGAGGCGCTGAGATATCAGTAAAAGAATTAGCTATTCAGTATGAGAATCTCGGTCATGAAGTGTTTATCGTAAGTATTGGTAAAAAACATGAGAAATACGATTACGAGGGTATTAAATGCTATACTATTCCTCATAATAACTTGTACTGGTCTATTGATTCTAAAAAATATGATAGGAAAATAAGATATATATGGCATTTAGTGGAAAATTTTAATTTATTACAGTTTTTTTCTGTAATGAGGATAGTAAATGCAATCCGTCCGGACATTATTCATGCAAACAACACGGCGGGATTTTCAATATTTATTCCTATTGTTTCAAAAATCTTGGGCATAAAATCTATAAAAACCCTGAGAGATTACTATGATATATGCTTATCGGGAACTCGTTTCAAAAATGGTTCTAAATGCGAGATAACTTGTAAAGAATGTTTGGTTGCTAATACTCCAAAGAGAATGAGTCTTAAACTTTACGATTCAATTACTTCGATTAGCCAATCTATGGCCGATATATTCCAGTCGGAAGGATTTGGCAGAATTTCTATAGTCTACAATGGTATTTCAAAAAATCATACAGAGTTGTTCTATATTCGCGATCCTGAGAAAAATCTTAATTTTGGTTTCATAGGACGCGATTCGCCTGAGAAAGGCTTAAATCTGCTTATTGAATCTTTTATAGAGCTTTCGAAAATCAAACAAAGCATTGAGCTAACGGTAGCTGGGAATAACGGCGATAAATACAGGTCTTACAAATACGAAAACATTTCATTTCTTGGTTATATAGAGAAAGAGGATTTTTACAAGGAAATTGATATGCTGGTTGTTCCATCTTTGTGGGACGAGCCTTTTGGTCGTGTAATAATCGAGGCGTCTTTACGAGGGATCCCGGTGATAGTAAGTAAAAATGGAGCTTCGAGAGAACTGTTAAAATTAGGCGTTATAGGTTTAGAATTTGACGGTTCCCAAAGTGATTTGATAAAAGCCATGGGTGATTCACTACTCAGGTTTGATGAGTTAAGAGTATCTTCAAAGAAACGTGTGAGTAATTTGGAAGATATATTTAGTGTTGAAAAAAGTGCTAATAAATATATCTCCCTCATAGAGAGGATAAATGAAAAATACCGTAGTTAATGGCAGAGTCTTAAATGGAAGAAAAAATGGTGTATGGAGATACACTTATGAGATTTGTAAGATCCTTGGATCAAGTCTTGAAATTGTAACTCCATCAGAAAATTTACATGGTGTGCGCGGGCATTATTGGGATCAAGTTGAGATACTGAGGCACGCGAAAAATAAATCTCTTTGGAGCCCGGCTAATTCAGGACCTATTATAAAACGCAAAGATCACATAATAACCATACATGACGTAGCATTTTTTGAAAATCCATCTTGGTTTAATAAGAAATATAGGCAATATTATTCATTTATGACTCCGAAAGTTGCTAAAAATTGCGAAAAAATTTTAACTGTCTCTGAATTTTCAAAATCTCGAATAGCCCATTATTGCAAAATTAGCGAAGATAAGATCGCTGTAGTGCCTAATGGCATCGGAGATGTCTTCTTCAATCTGTTAGATGGATGCAATCCTCATGAAAAACCATACATTTTGTCCGTAGGGTCTTTTTCGCCTCAAAAAAATCTTGAATCGCTTCTAAGAGCATGGAAAATTTTGAAGAGTGATTTTAGAGACATCGACCTAATTATTGTAGGTGCAGATAGCAGTGCGACAAACTCTACTTTTCAAAGAGTAAATGACTCAAGTATTGTATTTAAAAGTCAGATAAGCGACAAAGAACTCGCAAAACTATACTCTAATGCACTTTTATTTGTCTATCCTTCAATATATGAAGGTTTTGGACTTCCAATTTTAGAGGCTCTTGCTTGTGGATGCCCAACTCTTGCATGCTCTGGGACGGCGGCCGAAGATCTTGGATTGAATGGAGTAGAATTTATAGATATGAGGAAAGTAGAAGATATTGTGGAAAGTGTTCGTGATAGAATTGAAAATTCTGACTCATATAAGGTTAAATCTCGTTTGGCTTCGGCAGCGGTAAAAAGTTTTACGTGGGAAAGATGCGCCGCGTCAACTTTTAAAATAATTGAAGGAAATAAATGAAAATAGCGATGTTATCATATTTAGTTTTCGGTGATTCTATCGGTGGGGTAGAGAATCATATCAAATTTATGTCTGAAGAGCTAAAAAAGATGGGCCATATGGTAGAGATATTTAAGCCTGTTTGGGAAGAAGACTATATCGGTAATTGCATGATTTATGATGAGATAAAAATAAATTATATAAATGTTGGTAAGCGTCCCAAAGTTATGAACCACCCAATTATAAAAAGAATTCCATTCGCACGCGGTTTCTTATCAAAAGTCTTATTCCTGTCAAGAAGTAAACTGATTTCTGGGGAAATAATGTTAAGATCGCCGGATCTAGTATGGCAGCACGATTTTTCGTCAAATTGGTTGTCCACTCGGCAGATCTCTAAAGCGGTTCCAGTAATTTTAACAAATCATACAGGGGAATATTTACTTCTCCGTAAAATCCCATTTTTTGGGACTATAGAAAAATATTTATTCTCACACTACAAATTAATTATCGGTCCTAGTAAAGAATTGACCCCTAATTTAAGTAAAGCGGTTAGTATACATAATGGCGTTGATATGAAAATTTTTGGTTTCAGAGAAAATTATTTTGACAAAAGCCAGGCCACGGGAGGGTCTACCAAAAAAATTTTTTGTCCTAGAAGGTGGGCGCCCACGAAGGGAATTAAATATTTTGCAGAGAGTTTATTGTTACTTGACAAATTGGATATTGCTGGCAGTATTGAAGTATATTTCGCTGGAAATGATTACGATGTGTATCCTCTATACAAAGAAGAAGTTGATAGTATACTTGAGAGAGTAGAAAAAATCAAAATACACTATCTCGGCAATATTAATATAGAAGATATGGCTAAACAATACAAAAAATCTGACATCGTAATCATTCCTTCACTAATGGAAGCAGTTAGCCTATCTGCTTTGGAAGCTATGGCATCAGGATGTTTAGTTATTTCAACAGATGTTGGTGGCATGCCAGAATTGATAAATTCACATATTGACGGCATATTGGTACCGTGTAAAGATCCACAAGCACTGGCAGACGCTATCAAAAATTCTATAGAGAATGATCTGACAACAGTAGTTAAAAATGGTTATGATAAAGTTATGAGTAATTATACATGGGATAAAATCGCCAACAGAACGATTAGTGAAATCAGCAAATTTATATCATGAATAAAAATTATTTAAAGACCGTAAGCCCATCTATTCTTGGGACAATTGTTGTTTTTATGGGCTTTCTATCGACATTAATCCCGCCAAGTTACTATAAATATCTTTTAAATGAGGAGAATTATTCTTTCCTAAACTTTAGACTCTACTTTATGGTTCTAGTATGCTTATTGAGCTTTATTTTAGGTTGTAGATTGGCATATAGATTTAAGCAATTTCCTATAATTGGGAGCGAAGAGATTGCGATAGATATTCTTACTCTTATAAGCGCGGCTTTGGCTATATTAAGGCTAAAGGATATGGTTAGTAATCTTTCGCTTTCGTTTGTTAATGAGGCGATCTTTGGTGATTTTACAAACAGACAATTTTTTCTCCGATCAACAGTTTCGTCAGTATTTCAAAATAGTAGTCTGGGTTGGGTAAAAGGATTTAGTTTCTCTATGATATGTTTGGGTTGGTTAAATATATTTAAGCGAGCCGTTTCATTTAAAAGTTATAAGGGAATAATACTTGTCGCTTCAACTGTTATAATCACCATCTCATATCTTGTAGAGGCTTTAATACTTCAGGGGCGTGGGGCAATATTTGAGATATTTGTTGCTATATTGATGTCATACATATCTGTCATATCTAGTAAGGTAGAATTTGATTGGAAAAAAATAATAAAAATCGCTGCTTTTGTTGCAATTATATCTATTAGTATATTTCTAGCTATTTCTGTTCGTAGATCAATGATCGACGAAGCCAAAAGCCCTCTAGAATCAATCATGTATTTAATAGTTGGCTATTTTGCGTCTGCTTATAATAGGCTGGCCTTAGTTCTAAGTAACAGCTTAGTTATACCTAACCAAGGTACGATGTACAATTCTTTATTAAATATTTTGAGTCCACCTTTTTCTAATCAGTTTTCCTTTTTAAAAATAGGAGACTTGATAGGTCTGTCGGAGCCTGTGGTCGGAACTGATGCTTGGATAGAGTCGTTCTCATCAGTCTCTACAACCGGTTTAAATCCTGCCTTCAATTGGTTCACAATTTTCGGAATAGTATATTCCGACTTTGGATTCTATTACCCCGTATATTTTTTATTGTACGGGATTTTGTCAGGTTATGCCTGGAAAAACTATATGCAAAAATCATTTCTGGGAATAGCTCTCTACCCATGGATAGTCTTAAGTATATTTGCATGGTGGGGGGCGGAAAATGTTTATATAGCGAAAAGAGAAACTGTAATTATTATATTGATCGCTGTCTTTCACTGTGCCTTATCTGTATATATAGGAATTATACGCAGAAAATGAAAGGAGAGTGAGACATAGTGTCAAAAAATACGCAAAGAAACAATAAAAATAGCAAAATAGCACACTTGGGGAACGCGGACCGCCGGAGTCGCTACCTGCGTCGCAAGGTGATGAATGCGCTACTGCTTGTGCTGGCGGACGTGCTTGCGCTGCTGCTGGTGCTGGCGGTGGTGGCGGGCGGAACGAGACTGATGCACGGCTATGTCACCATCGAACGCTGGATGCCGGGCTTCGTCACCTTGACTCTTCTGACCCTGGCGCTGTCGAAAATGTACCCGGGGTGGGGGATGGGGTTGCTGCAGGAGGTACGGCGACTCAGTTACGCGCTGACCCTCGCGGGTGCGCTGGCTATGCTGCTGCAACTGACGGAGTTTCGGGGCTTCCTGCAGCTCGGGATGCTTATCTTCACGGTGGTAGGCGCGTGGTTCGCGCTGATCCTCTCTCACTTCCTGGTGCGCAAGGCACTGATCGCCAGGGGAGACTGGGGCATTCCGGTGGCTATCTACGGCGGTGCGGAGACCGGCCGAACGGTCATCAAGGCACTCCGGGCCGAGCAGGGGTACGGCTTTATACCAACTGTGGTGTTCGACGATGCGCCTGATCTCGTGAACGGCACAGTTCTTGGTCTGCCTGTCGTTGGTGGGTTGAACGCCGACCGGTCCGGCATTCCCGTGGCGATCGTGGCCATGCCGGGCCTGCCGACCGCGCGCCTGCGTACTCTGCTGGCCGGGCCGCTGCGGCAGTATCGGCATGTGGTCATCGTGCCGGACCTCTTCAACATCCCGTCGCTGTGGGCCCAGAGCCGTGACCTGAACGGCGTGCTCGGCCTGGAGATCAGCCAGAACCTCCGGGACCCGGTGTCGCGCGCCCTGAAGCTGGGCACTGAACTGCTGCTGGTGCTGCTCAGCCTGCCGTTCTGGGGCCTGCTCTGCCTGTTGATCGGTCTGCTGATCTGGCTGGAGGACCGGGCGAACCCGCTCTTCCTGCAGCCGCGCATCGGGAAGAACGGCCGGATCTTCAACACCTGGAAGTTTCGCACCATGCTTCCGAACGCCGAGGATGTTCTGAAGCGCCGCTTAGCGGAGGATCCTGCCCTGCGGGCAGAGTGGGAAGCGAACTTCAAGCTGCGTGTCGATCCGCGCATCACGCGGGTGGGGGCCTTCCTGCGCAAGACCAGCCTGGATGAGCTGCCACAACTGGTGAATGTGCTGCGGCGTGAAATGAGCCTGATCGGCCCACGCCCACTGCCCGCCTATCATCAGGAGCAGTTGCCGCGTGAGGTGCAGGACCTGCGGGCCAGCGTCCGGCCCGGCATGACCGGCCTGTGGCAGGTGTCGGGCCGCTCCGACTCAGGAAATATAGGCATGGAAAGATGGGACCCGTACTACGTGCAGAACTGGTCCGTGTGGCTCGATATCGTGGTGCTGCTCAAAACAGTCCGTGTGGTCGTGTACGGCTCCGGGGCGTACTGAACGTATCCCCTGGAGGCTGCATCCAGGTGCAGCTGCCGCTCACTGAGTGGCGCCAAAGTGCCCAGGTGCTGCAGCCGAAGAGTTCCGTACCTGTGGGCGCCAGCCTGCGAGGCCAGGGCAGCACACTCCGCACAGCATGAGAAGAGGGAGGGGCATAGAGCCGCCTCCCTCCGCCCGCTTCCATTCAGCTTACTCGCCGTGTACCAGCTTGCTAATCGTCAATCTGACCGCCGATCGTCACCGCTTCGTAGCGGCCTGTTCTTGGATTGAACAGGTGGGCGACCCTGAGCAGGCGACCGCCCGTTTCAATCGATTTCAAGATGGCGATGGGAGGCTCGGTCGTACCCGCACCAAATTCCAACGAGTAATAGGGGTGTTCGAGGAAGTCGTGCTGTTCGTATTCCCTGACATCCGCCCAGTCGAAGACGGGGTGGTGACTGTGAATCCACCATCCGACCTGAACGGCGGAAAATCGTTCCCTCATCACGTGGCGCGCGCCTTCGTACCAACGCTGTGCATCCTCAAACATGTGTTCGTGCGGGGGACGTGCGGTGATCATCTGGACAGCGGGACACCCGGAGACGAAATCGGTGATCTTCAGGCTTCCGTCGGGCATTGACTGACCGAAAATCATCGCGGGATTGATTTCAAGCGGTTTCTCTTTGACGGCTGCCGCCATTGCCTCAGCACACTTCCTGGAAATATAAATATATTTTTTGAATCGTTTTATGTCCTCTATGGAAGTATGCTGACCAAAATCTTGATATCCGCTGAAGCCACCTGCCATATATCCTCCTTGTTAACAAAATAAATCTGTCGACTTCTTCACAACAACACCACCGATCTTTGGATAGGCTCGTCCGTTCCCGAGGTTGGGGTTTTGGGTGTGCCGAGGAATAGCCCCAGGTGCTTGCCTGAGCCCACAAGTCCTACTCCCGAATCCCGCCCTTATCACCATATCACCTTTAATGGGGTCACCATATAAGAGGACATCGTTCGAGAAAAAATCTCCATCCTCCCTCTATGGCCGACACGCACCAGGGGGAAAGTATCGGGTCCGTGGACATTCGGCTCCAGCTTGGGCTCAGGATAAGGCGATTGCGCGAGGACCGTGGATGGAGCCAAGACGTGTTCGCACAGATGACGCAACTCGGCCGTTCATATCCGCATAAAATTGAATCTGGGATAGTGGATATTCAACTAACGACTTTAGTAAAGATCGCCAAAGCATTTAAAATCACACCTTCGCAGTTGCTGGACAGTGTAGGAAGCGAATCTCATTAATGAGTAAAGCAAAATGATACGAGAAAAAAATATGTACAGATCGCAATTTGAGCTCGGAAAGTAAAAATTGAACGCACGAAGATGCCTCTCATCATCCATTTTCGTGCGTTTGTCTGGTGATTAACTCTGTAGAGGACAACTTCAACTCAAGCTGCTCCAGGAGCTAAAAAAGGGCTCATCATGACCCCGATCACCTCCGCTTTCTCCTTCAGATCCCACCGCCACACGTTCCGCAGAAACTCCGAGCCG
>NZ_BMOE01000007.1:80156-108420 GCF_014646915.1 Deinococcus aquiradiocola
GGGTTTCTGTCCCCTATCGGCTGGGGTTCGTCCTGCAGCGCGACGGCGAAATCGAGTACGTGAGCCTCGTGAACTTCAAGTTTCTGTCCCCTATCGGCTGGGGTTCGTCCTGCAGCTGCAGCCGCTGTCGAGCAGGTCGTCGAGCAGGTAGGCGTTTCTGTCCCCTATCGGCTGGGGTTCGTCCTGCAGCGCTGAACGCGCAGGACTCGCACTGGAGGCTCAGTCGTTTCTGTCCCCTATCGGCTGGGGTTCGTCCTGCAGCGCGTGGAAGGTGTGCTGCTCGTGCAGCCCGTGTTCGAGTTTCTGTCCCCTATCGGCTGGGGTTCGTCCTGCAGCTTCGACCAGCTCGCCGCCGCACAGCTGATGCTGCAGTTTCTGTCCCCTATCGGCTGGGGTTCGTCCTGCAGCTTCCGCCCTGCCGGACGGTTACGCCTATGAAGTGAGGTTTCTGTCCCCTATCGGCTGGGGTTCGTCCTGCAGCCCCCAGAAGGCACGGCGTACTGGGTGATGGACGTGGAGTTTCTGTCCCCTATCGGCTGGGGTTCGTCCTGCAGCCGGGTCGGGTGGGGGTGCGGGCCTGGGCGTCGATGAGGTTTCTGTCCCCTATCGGCTGGGGTTCGTCCTGCAGCGGCCTCGTTGCTCTCCCCGTGCACCATGTAGATGACGTTTCTGTCCCCTATCGGCTGGGGTTCGTCCTGCAGCATCCCGCCCGGCGTGCCCGTGCTGCTGATCGCGGCGTTTCTGTCCCCTATCGGCTGGGGTTCGTCCTGCAGCGTCGTGCCGCCCGCCCCCATCCTGTTCGCGCAGGCGTTTCTGTCCCCTATCGGCTGGGGTTCGTCCTGCAGCACACCGGCACGCCCGGTGCGAAAGCAGGCCCGACGACGTTTCTGTCCCCTATCGGCTGGGGTTCGTCCTGCAGCGCAGGCGCGACGGGCGTGCCGCTGGCCGTGGCCGTGGTTTCTGTCCCCTATCGGCTGGGGTTCGTCCTGCAGCGATGATGCGCGGCAAGGTCGAGGCGCCGTTCGTGACGTTTCTGTCCCCTATCGGCTGGGGTTCGTCCTGCAGCTGCTGAGCGTGGCCGTGAACGACCCGTCATGCCCCTGTTTCTGTCCCCTATCGGCTGGGGTTCGTCCTGCAGCCGCGTCCTCCGCGTCCTCCAGCAGGTTCGGAATGGGTTTCTGTCCCCTATCGGCTGGGGTTCGTCCTGCAGCAGGACAGCCATGTACAGCTGTTCGAGGTTCATGCCGTTTCTGTCCCCTATCGGCTGGGGTTCGTCCTGCAGCCATGGCCGCCTGCCTGTTCTTCTCCTGCGACTTCTGTTTCTGTCCCCTATCGGCTGGGGTTCGTCCTGCAGCGTGGACTCGGCACACGGCCGCTTCTCCCACCTGCAGTTTCTGTCCCCTATCGGCTGGGGTTCGTCCTGCAGCGCCACCAGGGGCGGGTGGTGGTGCGGGTGGGGGTGAGTTTCTGTCCCCTATCGGCTGGGGTTCGTCCTGCAGCGCCGGGCGTGGCCGTCTCGACGTCCACCACCTCGAAGTTTCTGTCCCCTATCGGCTGGGGTTCGTCCTGCAGCAGCGCGAACGACCCGAACACCGCCGCTGCGTACAAGTTTCTGTCCCCTATCGGCTGGGGTTCGTCCTGCAGCTCGACACGCACATCATCACCGTCACGCAGGGCGTGTTTCTGTCCCCTATCGGCTGGGGTTCGTCCTGCAGCGGGCCGGTAATTCTGCCATGTGGTCCCTCCTACCAGTTTCTGTCCCCTATCGGCTGGGGTTCGTCCTGCAGCGGCTTATTTGGCCGTGTTCATCATGGCACCTCTCGATTGTCATACAACCCGCAGCGCGTATGCTGCAGCATTCAGTGTACTTCCTGGGCTGGCTTCGCAAGCAGTCAGATCTGAGTGTTAAAGAGGGGATTTGCGAGCTCGCCCAGACAGTCAATTCTTGATTTCCATCCAGAACGCCATAACCCTGGATGATCGAATAGCCATTTATGCCGTGACCCACGACTCGCAACATGCCTCGGTTCTGACGCAGGCAAGTGTCTTGCGGTCAGACGGTATCGCCACAGAAGTTCTTCAACTCGCACTCCAGACACTTGCCCAGCTGAGAAGTCGGACCCGGACAGCGCCCTGTAGAGATGAACGCGTTGACAGCTGAGATGGCCTGCCTGGTCCGGTTGCGCAGACGAACGTCGAACACGATGGTATGCGTCTGACGCGTGCGGCTGCTGTGCCAGTACCCGTGCGGGACGTCCAACCCCAATTGATCTTCGACAAGCAGGGCATAGGCGCACAGTTGGAGCCTGTGTCCGGGATCTGGGGGACGGACGGTGTGCTTGAATTCCACCGGGAAGGCAATGGCCCCATCCACGATGAGAAGGTCGAGTTCTCCGGTGAGTTGGAGCGGCTCACTGGTGAGTCGAACGTCGTACCGGCGCTCACCGGCCCGAAGCGTGTAACGGCTCAGGGTGCGGCGGCGCTCCCGTTCAAGTTCAGCCTGGTGTTGATCGCGGCCAGTCGTCATCAGCACGGTTTCTCGTCGCCGGACGGGCGTGCACCGTTCGAAGAACACGATTCGGGGGCAGTAGTGATGCTGCCGAAGCTCTGTCGGGGTGATCATCGGTCGTCGTCTCCCAGTTGCTCGATGGTGGTGGCCGTATCGAGTTGCGCCTGTTCGAGCTGGAGAACCATGATGGTGCCCGGGCTGTTCCCCAGGGCTTTCACGAGGCGGGTTTCCAGTTCCAGTCGCGCTGTGCGGGTCAGTTTGCCCTGGTACGCGCTGTACTGCATTCTCGCCAGGCCGTAATCCTTGCAGGCTGCCATCACCCTGGTTCTTCGTCTGTCGTCCTGAACGTCGTAGAGGACCAGGAGTGGCTGGCCCGCTTTCCGGGGGTCCTGCAGCAGTCGCACCATGTCGTCTCCCGCTCACCAGCTCGCGACGTACAAGGGGTAGTCGCCCTCGCCGCGCAGGTAGGTGGCGAGGGCTCTCGCCTGTTTGACCATGATGTTCTGCAGACGGTAGCGTTTCCCGCCGACCGTGTCACGTGCATCCAGACGAGCGTGGACCGCTTCGGCAATGCGTTTCCGGGTTTCTGGCGCGAGCTTTCCGTGCTCGTCCAGATCCGGTCTCCAGCCGCGACCCAGGGCGGCGAGGACTGAACGGTCGACCACGCAGGCCCGGAAGCCCTCCACGAAGTCCAGCACCAGGCTGGGTTTACCGGGCCGGTCAGTATGCAGGAAGCCCGCGAACGGTTCCAGGCCCGCCGTGGCCAGGGCACCGGCCGCCCGGGCATACAGGATGCCGTACCCGTAATTGAGGGTCATGTTGGTGAGATCGGTGGCGCCTCGCCCCAACCGGCCTGGAAATTCGAGCTCGGCGGGCAGCATGGCCGCCACGGCACCCCAGTACGCCACGCCGCCACGGCCTTCCACACCCAGCATCACGTCGCGGACCTCATCGATCTGTGCTCCCTGAATGCCGTTCAGCTCTGTCTCCAGACTGACGAGGCGCGGCAGGGCCAGCTGAATGGCGGCGAAAGCGGCCGGATCCGCTTCTTTCCGGTACTTGCCGAAGTACTTCAGCAGACTGGCCTGATTTCGCAGGCGGGCGAGAATGGCGTGACGGGCCACCTCGATGCCGGTTGGCGTGAGGTACGCCTGCATCTGAGCGCGCCGGGTACTGACTGTCCCGACCAGGTACGGACTGCTGAACTTCGCGTACGGGGCGCCCAGACCGTCGAGCAGGTCGATCTGAACGCCGAATTTCGCGCAGGCGCGGATGGCTTCGGCACTCAGGGTGCAGGCGGTGGTGGTGACGGAGACGCTTTCAAGGTCGCGGAGGGCCACCTCCTGCGTCTCCTGGGTCGGGTGGCGCAACTGCAGCCGTTCACTGCGGAGGGCGAGGAAGGTGCCGCGTTCACTGATCACGAGGTTCATGCCTTCAGCCTGAACGCCGGGGCAGGCTTTGGATGACGCGCAGTTCGGGCGTCAGTCCTGAGGCCACCCGGCGGTCTGGAGTTCCACCTGCCCTTCATTCCGAGAGCGCTTGAAGTCCAGACCGTACTCCTCGGTGTAGAGCCGGTCGATGACGTGAAGTCCGAGGTCGGTGCGCTTCTGAATGTGGCCCTCCTGGCGCTGCTTCCTGAGTTGTGACTTGCTGACCGAGACGAGCAGGCCCTGCGCCGAGATGGGGGACTCCTTCAGTTTCTCCCTGTACGCGGCTTCCAGGCTGAGGGGAAGGACCGTCACTCCGTCGAACAGGTCGTCGAAGCGGTCTTCCAGTTCGGGGTCGTCGCCGGTCAGTCGCCCGAACGGGCGAAGTTCATTGAGTTTGATCCGGAACGCTTCGCGTTTGCTGGTCATCGCCTCCTGGAGTTGCGTCAGGCGCGGGCCGGAGTAGATGCGGCTCAGGCAGGCGTTGGTCAGGACATCATGCAGGAGCACCGGTCCCTGATGGCAGAGCGTCCGCAGTTCCTGCAGGCAGGCTTCGAGCAGCGGCACATCGTAGGGGAACCTGGCCACTTCGGTCAGGACTGTCACGTCGACCACCGGGCGGGTGATGCCCGGCGTCACAGCTGCGTCGGTACCTTTGGTGCCGCGGCGGTTGACGCGGCCGAACCGTTGCACCAGGGCTTCGAGCGGCGCGAGTTCTGAGATGGCCGTATCGAAGTCCAGGTCCAGGGAAACCTCGATCACCTGCGTGGCGACCACGGCCATAGCTTCGCCGACATGATCGGCATTCAGTTTGCGCTGAAGCTGCTGCTCTTTCCCATAGCGGTCCTGGCCGTTGAAGCGCCCGTGCAGCAGCATGACGCGGTCACCCAGCTGTGCCTTGAGGGCAGCGTAGACAGCCTGGGCGCGGTCAACGGTGTTGACGGCCACCAGGATGCTGCGGCCACGCTCGACGGATGAAACCACGTCCGCGATCACGTCCGGGGCGTCAATCCTTCCTTCTCGCAGGTGCAGGCGATGCCGACAGTTCTCGTAGGCGACCTGGGGCGGGACCTGCTGGATCTCCACCTGCAGCAGTCGCCGCAGTTCCTCGCCGAGCCACTCTGGCAGGGTGGCGCTGATGGCGCAGACCTGGACGCCCCAACGGCCGATCAAATCCTCCAGGAGGGCCAGGAACATGCCGAGGCGCCCGGGTTCGTAGGCGTGAATTTCGTCCATGACCAGCATCGTGCCTGCTGTACTGGCGTAGATGGTCTCGTATCCGGGCAGGCGGAACGCGGCCCGCAGCAGCCGGTACGGGGTCGCCACCAGCAGGGGCGGCCCGTGGAGCCGGGCGTAGTCGTTGACGTTCCGGACCTGCCGCGTCACGGCGGATTCGTCGGCCGCGCCGGGCTCTGCCTCGACGGCCTGGCGGTACAGGAACTGCAGGGCCCTCCCGTGCAGCAGGCCGACGGCGCCCTTCGCGGAGAGGTCGCGGGTCAGCCGTTCCTGCATGGCGTTCAGGCTGGCCTGATACGGCAGCAGGTACAGCAACCGGAGGGGCTGACCGGTGGCGGCCTGCTGTGCCTGCGCCCAGAGCAGGGCCGCTTCCGTCTTGCCGCTCCCGGTGGGTGCGCTGAGGATCAGGTGCCCTGCCCGGCGGGCCGCCAGCTGATGCGGTCTGAACGTGAACGGCGCGGCCCGCCTTCGCATGGCTGCCAGGTTGACGCCCAGCGCTTCCGCTCCCGGCAGCATCAGGGGGAGCGGTGGCGGCGCGTGGGCGCTGGCCAGCCGGTCGGCCTGCTGGATGACTCCGCGCAGCAGCATGCCCCACCGGATCTGCTCCGGGTGGAGCGGTGACGTCAGGCCGCCGTACCGGGTCACCCCGGCCGTCAGGGCTTCAGCCAGATCGACCCTGCCCTGCCGGAGGTGGCCCGCATCGAGGCGGCGTGCACCCAGGCGGTCGAACCCGAGCCGGGTCCGCCACTGTTCCGGCACGTCCTGAACCCAGCGGGCCAGGGCCGCCACATCCTCCGGCGTGAGCATCTCGATCAGTTCATCCACCCGATCGGCGGCCGGCTCGGCACGAAAGTCGTGGCCGTACAACGCCCTGATGCTGCCCGCGTCCCGGTGGTGGGACACCACCCCGAGCTGAATGGCTTCCTCGGTCGCCTCGCAGGCCACCCAGGGAACGAAGGCGAGCGACAGGACCTCGTGCCGTTCGGGGAAGCGTTCTTCCGCGCCGGTCAGGACGCGCTGAAAGCCGGTGGCGGCCTTCCCGAAATCGTGAATGACGGCCGACCAGAACGCCACGTGCCAGAAGTCCTCGCGGAGGGACAGGGCAGCCAGACCCGGGGCCCGCAGTGCCAGCCCGGCGAGTTTCTCGACCACGTTGTACGTGTGCGTTTCGAGCGTCTCGACCTGCCCACCGTTGAAACGGGCGCTCTTGGCGAGCAGATGAGCGATCGGACTGCCCGGGGAGTCAGGCACCGAGGCGGACTCCTTCGCTGTCCGGCCCGGTCAGGGTGTGCCAGACGAGCGCCCGCCGCCGTCCGGCCCGGCCGCGCGCTTCAGGCGTGAACGGATCGACCCAGAGGTCGTAATCTTCCGGCAATCCGTAGGTGAGGGACCCACCGCCGGACGGTCGGCCGCCAGCAAGCTCGTCAGGGAATGGCGTGAGCACCCGTCCCATCAGGGCCACGTAGCGCGCCCAGGTCATCTGCTGCCGGTTCTCCGGCTGGATATGGCGAGGCATCAGGATGCCCTGACCGTCGGTGACGTGCGTCCGGAACGCCCAGGGCAGCAGGGTGTGCTCCAGGTAGCCGGCTTCCGCACGCTGCACCTCGATGATCTGGACGCTGGTGTAGGACGCCAGGTCCTGCGAGCGGCCCAGTGCCACCGGGAAGGCCGGAGAGCGGAACGCCGCGTGCCAGGACTCCAGTTCTGGCGTATCGATGTAGAGGGTCAGTCTCGGCCGGAACAGCAGTTCGCGCAGGGTCGGGCTGAGGCTCGCGGTGATGTTGGGCGCGGCCCTGCCTTTCCTCGGCTTTCGGTCGTCCCGTTCGATGTTCCAGGTGTGCTCGTAATCGTCCACGCTCGCGAGATGGGTGAAGGCGAATGCGAAACGGAACGACGCCGGGTCCGGGTACTCACCCAGGACGCTGGCGATGTGGCCGTTGAGGGTCGCGGGGGGCGGCAGCGGAAAGCTCGGCTGCCGCCCCACCAGCAGGTAGGGGTGCCGGAAGGACGTCATCGTTCCTTCCAGTTCAACTTTCAGCACTCGCATCGGCGGGCCTCAGTTCAGCCAGTCGCGGCTGACGTCGCGCAGGTCGTCCGCCAGCTGACGCAGAACCGTACGCGGGTGGTCGAGCACGAAAGTCAGGCCGTGCTCGGCCTGCACTTCTTCCAGCGCCGAGCGCAACCGGTCGCGCTCGGCATCGTGAAAGCCGGCCACCCAGCCCACGTACAGTCCGCTGAGCAGCTGGTCCTTCCATGCCGAGACGGCTTCCTTGAGGGCCGCCACGTTCACCCGGGGGGTCCCGCGTTCACCTTCACCCACCACGTACTGGAACGGGTTGTTTCCGCCTTTCGTGACTGCCAGGATCACCGCTGCCGGAGACACGTCGGTGTAGTGGAGGGCCTGCTTGGCGCCGCCCTGCAGTTCGGCCAGACCGGCCACCAGGGCGGCGAGACGCTCGGCGCGCTGCTCCCGGGTCAGCCGGTAGGCTTTCTGCTCGGGGAGGTGCTCCATTCCCGCCGCGGCGGCTTCGTTCCGGCGGGTGTCGTCGAGGTTCATGTTGCCGGCCTTGCTGGTGTACGTGAACGTGCCGGCCCGGCCCAGGTCGAGGCTGAGCTGGCCCTTCAGGACCGCACGGTAGAACTGGTGGGAGTGCGGGACCGGGTCACCGTCGTGACGGCTCATGGTGCCGAAATCCTTGACGATGCTGACCGGAGCGAGAGACACCAGCGTGCCCATCCGGAACGGCGAGGTGCGCGTCAGGCTTTCGGTGGTGACCGTCTCCTGCTCGCGGCCGTCGGCCCGGCTCTCTTTCGCGCTCGCTTTCTTGCCCTGGGCACGCATGTACCCGAGCAGGTCGTCGTCCCAGTACTTGATGGGGTTCCCGTCGGTGTAGGCCACCTTGGCCTCACGGAAGATGGGTGAAACGTGTTCCGCCCAGACCGGATCGGTGTTCAGGGTTTCACGAAGCCAGAAGCGGAATGCCTGCGACGACACGTACGGGTAGGAGTCCCGCCCGACCCGGATCAGTTTGACCCCCACCTCGTTGTCGTACGTGGCGTCGGTGGCCTCGCGGGCGTTGTTGAGGGCGGCGGCGGGGGCATCGATCAGCAGAAATCCATTCAGAAAGGCCATGGTTACTCGTCTCCTTCAGCAGTCTCGGTCAGGTCGGGGGTGGGCACGTCGATGTCTTCCAGCGCAGCTTTGTTCCGGACGAGCGGTTTCCGCTCGTCGGCATGCAGGCGTTCGATGAGACGCATCTTGAGGAGGTCGCGGGAGAGGTAGAAATCGGCACGTGCGCGCTCTTCCCCCTCCATGAACAGGTCCTGGTAGCGCTCCAACGTCAGGAACGGCGGCAGATCCCGCTTGACGCGTTCCAGGCTGGCGCTGAGCAGAACGGCCCGCAGGGTGGCTGGGCGGCGCGCCTCGTAGAGCTTGCGGAAGAGGCCCATGTCCTCCTCGTCGGCGATCCAGGTGGCCAGTTCGTCACCTACGGTGCTGAGTGCTTCCAGTCTTGCCTTGTCCATGGCCACGATCTCCTTCAGGAATGTGCTGGTGAGCGCCCAGAGCTGGGCGAGTTGAACTGGGGGGCGGGGGGGCGCAGGTGAAACCGTCCTGCCCTTGGTTTTCCGGGCGGTCACGGCCGCGCTGTCCGCTGCTGCGGTAGGTTTGAGGACGGCGTCGAAAGGCGGCTTGAGATGCCTCTTCAGAAAGCTGGAGGCCCGGTCCGGGAGGAGAAACAGGTCCTCGTAAATCCCGACCGATTGACCGTCGACCGGATCTTTGCCTTTCCTGGCCGCCCAGGTGCTGCGGGCCACCAGTGCATTCCAGGCTGCGGAGTGACGCTGTTCCGCCGTCTGGAGGAATGCCAGGGCAGGGTGACTCAGGGGGAAGATCCGCACGTCTGGTCCTTGGCCGCTGTTGCTGAGGTGGTGGACCGTCAGACCGCCTCGCAGTCGCTGGAACTGTCCTCCCTGGGCTACGGGGGCGTCGGCGAGGGCACGGAGGGGTTCACGCAGGCCCTCGATCACGCGCGTTTTGGGGGAAGTCCACCCCTGCCCTTTCTCGCTCAGCAGGTAAGAGTCGTTGGCCCGCTGCTTGAGCTTGCCCTGCCAGCGGATCACCAGTGCCATGAGGGCCCGCTCGTCATCGGCCGCGACCACCATCGCCTTGCCGCTCACCAGGGGCGCCGCGACAGCCAGGCCCTGGAGGGCGGTGATGGCCAGGCCGCTGAGCGGAACGCCAGGTTGTCCGTCCGGGAAGAAGTTCATGGGGCCGCGTCCCATGAGCATTGGGAAGAGGTCCCTGGAGACCCGCTGTTGAGCGGGCAGTTCGGGAAAGAAAGCGCAGGGCACGGGGAGCCCGTTGGGGTGCTGGTAGGCATCGATGACTCCGACCAGCACGGCCCTCTTCTTCTCGTCGCTGAAGGTCGTGTTCAGGAAGTTGATGGTGAAGACGACAGCGATCCAGCTCGTGAGTTCCGGTGTGAAGTAGTACTGCAGTGCCCACGTTTTGAAGGCGCTGATGTCTGACGCCGTCACGTCTTCGGGGTGTTCTTTCCCGGCGAAGACCGTCATTCCGGCGATCGCCATGTCCATGATCGGGTGATGGGTCCAGTGCAGGCCAAGGGCTGCCGCTTGCCGGTCGGTCTGGGTCGTGGTCGTGTGTGTCAAATCGGTTTCACCTCCACGAATGAGTCTGAAAGATCAGTGCGTCACTGGAAGCCTGCCACAAGCGGGGGCGGCGTGGGGACGAATGTGTCGTGTCGGCTGAATTGGGAGCGATGCCGTTCACGTGAAGAAATTGCCCATCCGGGAATTCGGAGTCCCTTTGCCTTACTTTGCTATCCTGAAGTAAGGAGAATCCATGCGTACACCCACCCGCGCCACCGCCACCCTCTCCAGCAAAGGCCAGCTCACGCTCCCCAAAGAGGTCCGCGAGCGTCTCGGCGTGCAGAAAGGTGACGAGGTCGAATTCACTCTCGACGACCACGGCATCCACCTGCGCCCCCGCCGCCAGGGCGACAACCCCTTCCTCCGCTGGGTCCAGGACGGCCCCGTGCAGCACCAGGCGGATCAGCCCCTGATCCACGCCCGGCACGCCGGCCTCAACGAGCAGGAACGCGCCCTTCTGCAGTCCGGCCCCGGCGCGAACGTCATCCGCCTCAACGACCTGGACGAAGACGGCCACGCTTGATCACCGCCCTCGACACCAACGTGCTCGTGTTCGTCTACGACCGCGCACCCCACGCGCCAGAACTGGCCCGGCAACTGCACACCCTCGCCCGCGGCGGCCCCCTCGTTATCTGTGGCGTGGTGTACGCCGAACTCCTCGCCGGCCCCACGCGCCCGAAACCTCAACTCGACATCTTCCTCCGGGACATGGGCGTGCACCTCGACGCGGACATGACGGAAGCCGTGTGGGCCGAGGCGGGACGCGCCAACGCGGATTACCACGCCCGGCGGCGCGCGGGCGGTCTGATCAAGGAACGACCGGTCCTCCCGGACTTCCTGGTCGGCGCTCACGCCCTCCACCGGGCCGACCGCCTGTACACCGAGAACGTCGCTGACTTCAGCGACTTCCCTGCCCTCACCGTGATCGAAGCCCCCAGGATGCCCTGACCCTCAATTGCGGCCTTGAATGACGCTTCCCCGACGTAAGCTGCCGCATGCCCGATTTCGATCTGCCGTTCACCGTGCTCCGCGTCACCCTGCGGGCCGAAGAGGACGTCCACCTCCCCCCCTTCCCCGGCTCGAAGCTCGAAGGGGCGTTCGGACGCGCCCTCTACCGCCTCGCGTGCACCCAACCACACCGTGAAACCTGCACTGGCTGCCCCCTGCAGCCGATCTGCCCGTACGGCCTGACCTACCAGCCCCACCTGCCCGCCGAAGTCCGTGCAGCCTCCCTGGGCACACCGCCACGCCCCGTCGTGTTCCGGATCCCCCACACGCAGGGCGTGCTCCTCCAGCCGGGCGATACCTTCACCTTCGGCCTCACCATCCTGGGCACTGCCCTGACGCAGCTGCCTTACCTGCTCGCCGCCCTGCGCGAAGTGGGCCAGGCCGGACTCGGACACCTCCGAGGCGTCCTGGAACTCACCGAAGTGCAGAGCGTGAACCCTTACACCGGCGAGACCGTCACGCTCCTCCAGGAAGGACAGCTCGGGGTTCACCTCCACCCGATCATCCTGAACGTCGACCACCTGCCGCCCGTACCCGACGGAGAGGTAACGCTCGACCTGCAGTCCCTCGTGAACATCCAGGTCGACGGCAGAACCGTCCAGAACCTGCACTTCCCGGTGCTGGTCCGCGCGCTCCAGCGGCGGATCAGCAACCTCGAACAGATTCACGGCGGGCGAAGGAGCATGGGGCAGGACTTCACGACCCTCCCCTACCTGGCCAGAACAGTGAACACCCGGAACCTCGATCTCCGCCCCGTCACCCAGGCACGGAAAGGCAGTCGGCCGAACGAACGGGCAATGATGCACGGCTGGATGGGCACCCTGAGCTACACCGGGGACCTGCGGCCGTTCTCGGTGCTGCTGAGATACGGCGAGCAACTCGGCGTCGGCAAATGGGCGCACTTCGGTGCCGGCCTCTACACCCTCCGATGAACCGGAAACGGGACAAGACCCGCCGCATCACGCAGTTGCCGAATCTGCTGACGGAACCGCGAACGGTGGCCGAGCTGGCCACCTACTTCGGCTGCCAGCATCAGGAGATTCAACGCGACCTGCGGGATCTACGAAGCCACGGACTGGACATCCAGAAGAGTCAGGGCCGGCCACCGCTCTACCACTGCCTGCCGCAGGAAAAGACTGCCCAGACTGCACCGGTCCGGGCAGTCATCACCCACGCCATGCTGAGGCTCCTCCATCACCACGCGCCCACCCCCAGCCGCATCTACCACCAGGCGTTGACTGAACTGGCCGACCAGTTGCCAGAACGTCTGAGGAGCGTCTCCAGTCTGGCGCTCACGGCTCCCTCGGGCGACACGCCCCGCGTCCTCGAGACGATTGCTGCAGCGTGGTGCTGGGGCCAACCCGTGCGTTTCCTGTACAAGAAACCCAACACGCCTGCGCCGACCTGGAACACCCTGCACATCCTGTTCATGGAGATCAGCCGGAGCAACCACGACTGGTACATCATCGGCCGACGCCCGAACGATTCGTCAACCAGGACCTTCCTGCTGAGCCGCATGCTCGATGCCGAGCGCCTGACCGACCAGACCAGCCCGGAGCAGTTCTACGACCCCCGTCAGGACCTGGACGGCGCCTGGGGGATCATCGGCGGAGTGGAACGGTGCAGGATCGAGTTGCGCTTCCATCCCGACGTTCACGACTGGATCGCGGACCGGCAATGGCCAGGACAGCGCGCGTCGCACAGAGACGAGGCAGGCTACTACCACCTGATCCTCGAAGCGCCGCTTCACAGGAACGGCGTCCCGGTCGAGATCCTGACCTGGATTCGAGGGTGGGCGCACAACGTGGACGTCGTGTCCCCACCCTGGCTGCGGGCACGCTGGCTTGCCGAGGCGCAAACACTGCTGGAGAGATCCCGATCCGGGCCGTGATTCGATCTGGGCCGGGCAGGACGGTCTCTGTCGGTGCGCCGCCACGAGCACCTTCTACACTTGATGCATGCCCCCAGCACACCCAGGCCCAACGTTCCCGCGGATCATCGCGCACGATCGAGGCCGGCAGATCCACGGTCAGGTGACTGGCTCCGGCGAACCGACCCTGGTGCTGCTGACCGGACTGGGCACGCCAGCGACGTGGTGGCACGAGTCTGGTGATGCGGTCGAGGATCTCCTGACCCTGGTGGGCCGCGAAACCTGGGATGATGCCCCGTTCATCGCCCCTGAGCTCGCCAGGCGATTCCGGGTCGTGACTTACGACCGGGCGGGCATGCAGGACAGCACGGCGCCACAGCAGCCTCGGACCACCGACGACTTCTTTCAGGAGTTGGACGCCGTGCTGCAGGCCGTGGACGTCCAGCAGCCGGTCGTGCTCATCGGCCATTCCATTGGAGGGCTGATCGCGCTGGAGTACGCTCGCCAGTCCCCAGACAGGGTCCACGCCCTGGTGTTGCTCGACAGCTCCCACCCGGATCAGCTCGCCCAGTTCGCCGTCGCGACGCCCGCAGATCAGCTCCGGAGCGAGGCGGAGGCGAGACAGGCGTTCCTTGAACATCATCCGGAACGTCCCGATCTGGAGGAGCTCCTGGGGCAGGGTGCAGACGCGGCCCGGCCAGGGTGTCTGGGAGAAGTCCCGCTGCTGGTGATCTCCAGGGGAATGCGCCCCGGACCGGAGATGGATCCCCCTTTCGACGCGTCTCTGGAGCGACGTGAACAGATCTGGCAGGCCCTACAAATGGACCTGGTCGCGTGTTCGGTACGAGGACAGCATCTTCGACTGGCCAGTCCCTCCCACTACGTCTACCTGGATCAGCCCCGGACGGTGCTGCAGGCCATCCACGCTTTCCTTGAAGGGCTCCACGCTCCTTGACGATGGGTTCCTCGTTCGTTTCGAGAGAGTGAGTCCTGAGGACCCCGACGGGCGCTGGTCTCGAAGTTCATCCACGTCGCACCCTGCAGGGTCCAGATCACGCGCTGAAGCTGTGCGGGCCAGCCTCAGCGCCCGGTCACGGCCCGCCCCGAATACCGCCGTGCTCCTTGAGCCGTTTCGTCGGACGTGACATCGATCTGCCGTGTCAGACGCGGAAAAACTCAAACCAGGGAGCATGAAGAATGCGAAAGAAAGGGCACGAAACCACTGATTTGACCCTGCAGCAGTCGCCTGTTCTCCCTGAAGAGACCCGAGCGACAGGACCGGGAACGAGAAAGAATACGTCTCAGACGCTATTTTTCATCCGTGGGCGAGAGCGTTGACCTGAGTGTTGCTTGAGCCGTTCTATGCCGCCGTTAGCGCCACCATGGACGCGCCCGGTCCATCCGTGACGAGCACGGCACAGAGAGCAGTTCGCAGGCCCGGTAGACCCGAACGCCGTTTTCGATCATGGCGTATACGGCTCAGAGGCGATCGGAAGCCGTCAGCGCTTTTTGGCCAGCACCTCTCGTATCCCCTCGATCCCGGGACGTTACTGCCCGACGATGTTGAGGAGACGGACGAGATCGAGCGGGTACTGGCGGCCAAGGAGACGCTGAGCTTCACGTACCGCCCGCCGAGACGCAACCTTGACGACGTGAGCTGACCCTGCACGTTCAACCGGGGCGTCCACTCAGCAATCGGCCCCACCACGCCTTTGTGCAGGGGTGCATGGCTTTCCGGTAAGCTCAGGTATGAACAGGAGAGCGGCGGTCCTTCTCGTGATGGCCCTCGGCATGAGCGCAGCCAGTTTCGAGCCGACCAGTCCCACTTCCATCCGCTATACCGCCCCCGACGGGCAGCGCCGGACAGCGACGTATTTCAGGGTGCTCACCGTGAGGACACCGCGCCTGTCCGGAGCCGACGTCCGCGAGGTCCAGCGGCGCCTGCGTCAGGTGCTGCCGGACGCCCGGGGCCTGACGATCGACGGGTACTACGGCCCGGTCACGGCGGCAGCGGTGAGACGCTACCAGCTCAGGAACGACCTGACGCCGGACGGACGCGTGAACTTCGACACCTGGGAAGTGCTCTTTGATGTCGGGGAGTGAATCATGGACGCGACAGCACCGAAGCAGGTGGTCTGACAGCATGAAGACCTGGCCACCCGTTGACCAACCACTATTGCCCATCTCCATCCCACAGGGCTTTGCGGTGCTGAAGCAGCGACGGGTTGTCGAACGCCCGTTGGCTTAATTCGGGAAGTTGAGGCGACGAGGCGACTGCAGAAACGACCGGGAAGCGGATGGATGAGGTCGTGATCCGCCGGATGATCGGTCGATTGGCAGGGAAGAAAGCGGGAGAAACCAACGAGAGAATCTTCTCGGTCGCAGCTTGGCGGGATACCCCCTACTACACAGAGGCAGAGCGGGCAGCACTGGCGCTTACCGAAGCAGCGACGCGGCTCGGTGACCGTCCGGAACCAGTACCTGACAGGATCTGGTCAGAGGCAGCTCTGCACTATGACGAGGCGGCTCTGGCTGCCCTGACCCTCGCCATCGCCACCATCAACGCGTGGAACCGGATCAACATCATCACAGGGCAACGGGCGGGAACCGCTTGGTGAAATCACACGGAATGGAGCATGGCTATCACCACAGTTCGGAAGCCGTCGGTTCGGAGCCATCGTCTACTCTCTGGAGAATTCCCACGGCGCTGCCAATTCGCGCTGCAGAAAAGCACAAGTAGTACGCAGGTCAAAGCTCCCACCCACAGATGAAAAACAGCCTCCAAGACGCGTTTCGTCTCGTTCCCAGTCGTGTCGCTGAGGCCTATTCAGGGAGAACGGGCGAGTGCTGCGGAGGCAAATCAGTGGTTTCGTGCCGTTCCCGTTCCGTTCTTCAGATTCCCTGGTTTGAGATTTCCACGTGCCACACGGCAGATCGACGTAACGTCCGACGAAACGGCACAAAGGGAACGATCTGTCGTGCCTCCATTCGGGTTGACCCGATGAGGTGGTGGCCAGGACGTCCAGAAGGTTGCCAGAACAGGTGGCTGCCCGGTCAGGCGGTGGTGTCCAGGATCAGCCGCAGCGCCTGTGCAGGCATGTCCCAGTGCGGGAAGTGGCCGCTGTGGTCGAACCAGTGCAGCCGGGCGTCGGGAAACAACTCCTGAGCCCTCGACGCCTGTGCTGGCAGACACACCCGGTCCCAGCGGCCCCAGCCGATCACCAGCGGGTGTTCCAACCCCCCCCGGGGAACGCCTTGCTGCGCCTCGCCGAACACCAGGTCGCGCAGCAGTTCGTCGGTCGATGGGGAGGCCGCGAAGCTCCTCATCTCGGTCAGGGTGAGGTCTGGCGCCAGGTCCCAGGGATGCGAGGAAAACTGGGCGAACAGGGCACTGCGGCCGACGGGAGAAGCTGTCAGGGCAGGCATGACCGGCTGAAGCGCACGGATCAGCTTGATCGACATGGCCACCGTGCTGTAGAAGAAGCCCCGTTCCCAGCCCCGCCAGAACCCGCCTGGATCAAGTGACACCACCGCTCCCAGGACGCCCCCGCGCCGCGCGAGTTCCAGCACCAATCGAGCACCCATGGAGGTGCCCACGGCGTCGATACCCAGGAGGTTCTCCCGCGTCAGAAAATCGGTCAGCGCGTCGGCGAGCGTGGCGATGCTCACCTCACCGGGCAGCGGGGGCGTGTGGCCGAAGCCGGGCAGATCGACGGCAATGACTTCGCGCTGCGCCTCCAGTCCGGCCAGAATCGGCGCCCAGGTCTGCCAGGAACTGCCCAGCCCATGGATCAACAGCAGCGGTTTGCCCTGGCCGCGCCGGATGTGGTGGAGCCAAGGCCCGGAACGGCTCTGAGAGGTGGGCAGGGTGGCGGGAGCGGGTGAAGTCATCATCTTACTTTCGGGGCGTGCAGTGTGACTGGAGGCCCGATTACGCCAAGACCTCTTGGGCTTTCACCGGCGACAGAAGGTGAACTGCGCTGCATCGCTCTCAGCGAGGATGGATTGGCAGACCTGGCCTCAGCCGGTCTCCTGACGTCAGTCTGGGGTATACCTCAACTGGACGTCAGGCAATGGAGCAAAAAGCGTCAGGCTAGGGTTGGACTTCGCGTGTATTGACACGGGATAGACCAGGTCTGAGATCCTAACCTGACCCATCGGAGCGCCTCGACTGAACCTTCCATGAAAGGCCCAGTGTCAGAGTCGCTGCCGTAAGGCGCAATGATCAGGAGGCAGCGGCCAGGTCCCTCATGACCTCGACCAGCACCCGTGCGCCCCGAACAATCTGTGCTGGCTCCAAACCTCCATAGCCCAGGAGCAGGCCGCCTGGTGCCACGTCCGAGACATAGAACGGCGAGAGCACACTGACGCGCACGCCCTGCTTCTCAGCCCGGTCCGCCACTGCCGCCGCATTCAGGCGCTCGTCCAGTTCCAGGTGGATGTGAAAGCCCGCTTCCAGGCCACCCACCCGCGCCATGGACTTCACGCCGGCCAATTCACGCACCAGCAGTTCTCGCTTGCGCGCATACACCCGCCGCATCCGCCCGAGGTGCCGCTCCAGATCACCTGAGCGCAGAAAGAATGCCAGCGCCCGCTGCACCGGCCAGGACGTGTGGTAATCCGCAATGGTCTTCAGCCCAATCAACCGCTCGCGGAGCACTGGCGGCCCCACGATGTACCCCACCCTCAGGGCAGGAGACAGGACTTTAGAGAAGGTTCCCAGATACACCACGCAGTTCGGGTCGAGCGAAGCCAGCGCCGGCAGCGGCGCGGCGTCATAGCGGAACTCACCGTCGTAATCATCCTCCACGATCAGGCTGTCCTGCTCCCGCGCCCAGGCCAGCAGGGCGTGACGGCGTGGCAGCGAGAGGCGGCTCCCCAGCGGGAACTGGTGCGAGGGGGTGGTGTAGACCAGGAACGGTGCGTCTTCGCCGAGAGGGAGTTCGCTCACTCGGAGGCCGTCCTCATCCACTGGGACCGGCAGAATCTGTGCCCCCCGCTCCCGGAGGACCTGCCTCGCGAGGCGATACCCCGGCTCCTCGAAGGCGGCCACGTCTCCCGGGGCCAGCACGGCCCGCGCGACCAGATGCAGGCCCTGAATGGCCCCGCTCGTCACCACCACGTCATCCGCTCTGCAGACAACGCCCCGGGAGCGCCGCAGGTACGCCGCGACTTCGGCGCGCAGTTCGGGGTCTCCCGCGGCTTCCGCGTAGGTTCCCGGGAGGGTGTCCTCCGCCACCCGGCGCCAGGCCCGCTTCCAGGCCGCGTCCGAAAGGGGCGCGACAGCGGGCTGTCCCACCCGGAAATCGATCACGTTCATTTCGGTCGCAGATGGGGCCACGTCGGGTGTCACGAAGGAGCCCCGCAGCCAGCGGGGCTGATCTTCACGGAGGGACGCGTCTGAGGGGACCGGTGGTGTCAGGCGGACTTCGGGGCTGACGTAGGTTCCTGCGCCGACGCGACCAGTCAGATACCCCGCCGCCAGCAGGTCGTCATAGGCCGTGAGCACGGCCCCACGACTGATCCCCAGCACTCGGGCGAGGGTGCGGGTGCTGGGCAGCCGCGCCCCGGGACGCAATTGACCCTTCAAGATCGCTGCCTGCAGTTGCGTGCCCACCTGCTGCGCCACGGGCACAGGGCTGGACCGCTCCACATGCAGGGGCACGTCCACGGTGACGTCCGGCTGTCGAATTGGTGAATGGTCAGGCATTTTCATCTTGAAATGGTACTCCCCGCCCGACCAATGTTCCTTCACCATGAGGAAGTATGACCCCAAGCATTCGCTCTGCCACAGAACAGGACGTTCCACAGCTCCTGCCCTTGATGCGAGACCTCGCTGCGTTCGAGCAGTACCTGGACGTATTCGCCGTGAACGAGGACGTGCTGCGAGAGCAGGGCTTCCGCAACGATCCCCCAGACTTTCACGCCCTCGTCGCCGATGCGGACGGAACCCTGGTCGGCATGCTGGTGTATTACCTCGTCCCCTTCACCGCGACGGCCCGGCCGACGCTGTACATCAAGGAGCTGTACGTGGCCGAGGACGCGCGTGGGCAGCGCGTCGGGGAAGGGCTGATGCGTGCGGCTGCCCGGGAAGCGACGACGCGTGGCTGCGGCGCCGTCCGCTGGACGGTCGCCAACTGGAACACGTCCGGACAGCGTTTCTATGAGCGGCTGGGAGCACAGGCGAATCCTGTCTGGATCGACTACGGTCTCAGTGGTCCAGCACTGACGGCTCTGGCCGAGACCACCACCTGAACAGGTACAGGAGGCACCTATGACGGACCCCACCCCACGAGGCCAGCTCAAGCGTCAGGACAAAGCCATGACCCAGGGGGAAGCCGAAGCGTTTCTCAGCACCAGCTTCTGTGGCCGCACCGGCACGCTCGGCCCTGATGGGTATCCCTACGTCGTCCCCAACCTCTTCACCTGGCACGACGGACAGGTCTACCTTCACACCGCCCGCTATGAGGGACATTTTCTGACCAACGTACGCTTCCATGACCAGGTAAGCTTCGAAGTCGACGAGCCCGGTGAAATCTTCCCTTACGGTCACATCGAGTGCGACACCTCGGTGTCCTACCGCTCCGTCATCGTGTTCGGGCGCGTCCGGATCGTCGAGGACGTAGACGAGAAGCTCCGTTTTTACCGGGCATTCATGGACAAGTACGCCCCCGAGGATTCCTGGGGCCGGGAAAAAGATTCCCTGCCGCGCGTGAACGGCACCGTGGTGTACGCCATCACCCCTGAAACCATCACCGGAAAAGAAGGCCGCCTGCCACCGCTCCATGAACGCTGGCCCGCCAGGAACGACACCGCCTCACCCGGCTGGCAGAAGCGCAAGTAAAACGTTGCACTTCCGGAGACCACTGTATGAACAACCTGCTCCAAATCAGCCCCATCGTGGCTGAGCGTTTCCCGAATTACCACGGGCTCGTCCTGCTCGCCTCTGACCTGACCAACGGTCCGAGCGACGAGCGCAGCACTGCCCTGTTGCGGGACGCCGAGACGCATGCCCGCCACATGTTCGCCACTTCACCTGTCGCCACCCACCCACACGTGCTGGCTTGGCAGGACGCCTACCGTGCATTTGGGATGAAACCCAAGAAAACCATGAACTCCGCCGAGGCCCTGATCACCCGCGTCGTGAAAGGCGGAGAACTCCCAACCATCAACCGGCTTGCGGACGCTTACAACGCGGTGAGCGTGCGCTTCGTCGTGCCCTGCGGCGGCGAAGACCTGGATCACGTGGTGGGGGCGGTCACCCTGAAGGTGGCCGACGGCACCGAACCGTTCGAGACGAACAAGGACGGTCTACCGTTCATCGATCATCCAGTTCCAGGTGAGGTGGTCTGGGCCGACGAGGCGGGTGTGACGTGCCGGGCCTGGAACTGGCGGCAGGGCACCCGGACCCGGTTGACGGAAGATACGACGAGGGCCTACTTCCTGTTCGACGCCCTGCCGCCGATGACGTTTGAAGATCTGGAACGGGCGGGAGATGAGTTGACGGCGATGTTGAAGACGCTGTCTCCAGGCTGCCGGATCGAGCGTCTGCATCTGGGACAATCAACGCGTGAGTGACCTGGGTACCCTGCTGGTGGCCGGACTGGGCGCGGCAGTGGCTTACGGAGCGGGGGGATTCAGCGGCGGGATTGCCACGAAACGGAACCCGGTGACGCGCGCCGTGGCATTGGCCCACGTCTTGTCGCTGGTCGTGTTTGTCGGGCTGGCCGTGGAAACCGGCGAAGCCTGGCCGAGGCCGACGGACCTGATGTGGGTGGCGCTCGCAGGGGCGGCGGTCTTGGCCTCGGGGCCTATTACCGAGGCCTGACCCTACTAAAGTGCGTCTGAAAACTCTGTCAGTAAAACGCTTTGGGTTGCACAAAATGCGTCTCATACGAATTTCGTGTCACTTTTTTGCCAATCGACGGGTCATCAGGCGGATCATGAGCTCATAGATCAGATTCTCGGTCGTCTCTGCAGACGCTTCGTAATCTCGACTCATTCGCCTCGACTTCCCAAACCAAGCGAACGTGCGTTCGACAACCCATCGCCGCTTCAGCACCACAAAGCCCTCTGGGACGTAGATGGGAGGTGGTGGTTGGTCGATGGGTGCCCAGGTCCTCGTGTTGCCAGACCAAGGGTGCTTGACGATCTCCAGCGTCCATCCCAGCTGGGTCTTAACTTCCGAAGCCAATTTCCCCGTGTATCCAGCATCGGCCCACACGTGCTGCATACGCGGGAATTCGTTTCGGACCTTGTTGAAGACCAGAACCGCGCCAGCGCGGTCCTGGAGATCAGCAGGGTGAACCACGACACCCATCACCAGCCCAAGCGTATCGACCAGGATGTGACGCTTCCGTCCATTGATCTTCTTGCCTCCATCATATCCCCGTGGACCTCCAGCCTCGGTCGTCCGTGCAGATTGGCTGTCGATGATGGCCGCGCTGGGCGTGGCTGCACGCCCAGCGTCGAGGCGGACATGTTCCCGGAGCACGGTATGGACACGCTCCCAGAGACCCCAGAGTCGCCAAACCCGATGGGAGTGATACACCGTTGACCAGGGCGGCAGGTCGTGTGGCATGAGTCGCCAGGCGTTTCCGCCTCGGATCACGTAGAAAATACCGTCCAGGATGTCTCGGAATGACCATTTTCGAGGCCGCCCTGTGGACCGAGGTGCCGGAAACAAAGGACTGAGAATGATCCACTCCGAATCCGTCAGGTCCGTGTCGTACGCTCTTCTGTCCATCCTTCAGCATACTGCTGAAACGATCCTGAACTTACTGACAGAGTTTTCAGACGCACTTTAGCTTAGATGACTCGTTGTCTTGTTCCTTAACATCATTGACCGCCGAGGAGACGTTCACAGCAGCCACTTGATGCAGGCCACCTGACAGGAGAAAACCTGATGATGAGTAGCCGTCAAGCCGTGATATCACTCTGCCTTTTACTCGTTGGCTGTGGTTCAGGAGGTGGTGGAGGCGGGGAAACTACTCCTTCAGTGCCGTCGATTCCGGGTGGCCCTGTGTCCCCCCAGGGCACGCGCATGAACCCGACGAAGGTGGTCCTCCTTCCTGGTGAACGTGTTCGGGTGTACGCGACCCTCTCCAGTTCGCCCCTGTTCACGAACTTCACCTGGAGTGGCAGCGGTTTGAACATCGTGGCGACAGGGCAAAGTGCGACCGTCATGCCAGCAGGCAACACCGGCAGCACTGTGCTGAACGCTCAGGCCGACGCAACGCATTTTGGCCAGACGAACATCGAGGTTCGGCAACTGGGTTCGACACCCCAGGTGCCAGGCTGGGTCGACGTCCACCGGACCGGGCAGGCCGTGCGAAGTGCCCGGCGGCCTACTCCGTCGGCCATCTACCTCCCCGCAACCCAGCAGACCGTGGTGTCGTGGATGGGTGCGATGGGACATCCCTTCGTCCGCACGTACGATCACGTCGCGCAAGCCTGGAGTGAACCCGTGCAGGTCGGAATGAATCCGTACCCGGACTATCACAATTATCCTGTCATGGCCCAGGCGGCCGACGGACACCTGCTCGTGGCGTATGGCGCTCACAACACGGTCCTGCGGATGAGCCGATCGGCACAACCGAACAGCGCCGCAGGACCTTGGGAGGATGTCAGCATTCCCGAGGCGCCCGCGGCCTCTTACCCGTTTGCGTTCACGTCTGCAACTGGTCGGACCTTCGTCTTTTACCGTGAGACCCTCTCGAAGCTCGATCCGGCCCGCTTCACAGACGACCGGCCCCTGCGCTATGTCATGACCGAGGACAACGGGCGGACGTGGAAGAACAGTACGACTCTGACAGGGCAAGCGTTCGCCTTAGGCTCAGTGGACCGAACAGACCAGATGAACGAGATCTATCTGGGACAGGCACGGCTGCTTCCGCCCTCGGCCAACAAACCTGAACGCGTGATCATGTCCTGGACAATCGCCGGAGGAGGGACAGGACAGTCCCATTTGCATGATCGGTACCACCGCAACATGTACGTGGCGTACTTCCGTCCAGCTGACCTTCATTTTTTCAGCCCTGCTGGGAAGGATCTGGGTACCCAGCTGAGCAATGAGGAGATGGAAGGGGACTGTAAGGTGCTGGATACGGGTGAGCCGAAATACGCCAGTGATCAGCCCGGTTGGACGTATTACGACGTGGGCTACTTCTCCGTCGTTCATGAAAAGGCGGATGGGAGTCCAGTCGTGCTCTATACGACGTTTGATGGGACAACTGCAGTGGACCGCTCCAGCGTCTGGACTGGGAGCAGTTGGGTCACTGCCACTGTTCCCTTTAACCCCAAGGACCTGGAACAGCGGGGAAGTGTACTCAGCGCCTACGCAAACGACTCTGCGGGCATTCGAGAGTGGAACCTGGTTGATGGAACCCAGTTCGTTCCTGGCCCCCGCGTGACGTACAACCGACCTCCTGGATCTGGCATCGAGATGCTCATCCAGAATTACCGGCAGCCGCTTCAGTTCCTCACTGCATCAACGGCATTCAGTGGAGTGAGCGACAGCACGCCAAGTCTGGATGTCGGGGTTGTTGGAATTGAGTAGGTGATCTTCTCCAATGGTCCGGACAGTTTCAAGCGGCTTTGACGCCCAGGTCCAGCGGCCTGGAGGGATGCTGCTGCAATTCCACGAAACGCTGCGACAGACCCAGATTGGCCAACATTCGCTGAGCGAACAGCGCATTAAACGCGCGGCGTTTGATGTCTTCCATCGAGCACACCAGCCGTGAGGCCGGACGCCCCGTGCGCCCGGCCCCCTCCATGACCAGGGCCGCTCTCGCCAGACTCAAGCTGAAGAAGCATGCATTCCAGTGGTTCTCGTTTCCCCGTCGGGACCGCAGCTGACCGGTCGGTAGTGGGCTGGAATCAGACTCTGTTGGCGAATTCAACTGGAAGGGTGTAGGCGTGCGAACTGGGTTCGACAAGTGCCAGCTGGGCGTGATCCAGAGAGCCACTGCGTTGCACGCTCGACATTCATGGCTGTTGCTGCCAAGGACTCCTGGAGCGCGACCTTCGCTTTTCCCCGATAGCGTGCCACACGTCTACCAAAGCGCCGCACACCTTGGGACATGGTTGATTCAATCCCTGCGCGATCGTTGTACATCAGGCGGAATTCCGCCTGATGTACCCGTTCTCGGGCTGTCTGAAGCGCCTCGAACGTGGTGCGATCAGGAAACCCCAAGGTCCTCACCCCTGATTTTGCACGTGTGCAGCGCGCTTGTACAGGACATGCTCGGCAGGCCGCCGCGGAAAATTTAACCTGGACAGCTGGCCGCCGCGCCCAGGAAAGGGGCCGTTCCGTCCACATGGTAGAGACCTGTCCCTGAGGAAAGTTCACCTGTTGCTCCTCCCAGTCAATGTCAAAGGCCGTGAGACCAAAGGCGTCTTCTGTACGGTTTTGCCAACTGGTCGGTTCCCGGAGGAGTCCCACCAAGTCGATCCCTCGCGCCTGACGCTCGACCAGTCCGTCACCCGTTACATAACCGGCATCCACGAGATGCACGCCAGGCTGCAATCCCCGCACCATCAACTCGGTCTGAATCGTGTCATTGATCTGCACGTCCGGTCGTGTGGCTGGGGTCGTCTTCATGTGCGTGATCAGCCGCGGTGCGGCGTCATCGCAGCACTCGGTGAAGTGGACTTTGTACCCTTCCCAGCGGGTGCTCCGTTTGATCCTGGTCCGTGCATCGCGCTCGTGCGGCGTACACCATCGGGACTCCGCTGGCGGCGTGTCCTCCTGTGCACGGAGCTTCACCTACAGGGAGCCGTCCCCTGAATCGTCACGTTGGAATTGCTGCAGCCATACTCGCCGCAGCGCCTCCACGGCAGGGCGATGCAGAAGAATATTGAGATCGGGGTCGTTGAGCAACGAGGCCATGAGGAAGAAGCCATCCTGGCCGATGGTCTGGGCCAACGCGGTGCGGGCCGATTCGGAGTGAGGAAGATTCCCTTCCTCCACTCTTCTGCCATACCGTGTCCACCACGCCGATGGAGCGACTCGACACAACGCATCCGGGACGATCGTCGCAAGGTCGTCCAGCGCGACGCGGAGCGTCTCGCCGATCAATTCTCTTCGGTGGAGAAAACGCATCCGGGCCAGCACGTGGGGGCTGTCCGTTCGCTGACGACCGACGTTGAGCAAGTGGTGGTCTCTACAGATCTGCAGGAACGTGTTGAACAGCACTTCCCCTTGATCGGCTGTGACCAATCGTGCTCTGAATTCACTCAGGACGCTGGAGTGAAACCCGAGATCTTCGAGTTCGAGAGCCAGTGCGTATTTCCAGTCCAGTCGGGTACGCACGTGTTCTGCAGCCTGTCGGTCACTCAGGTGCTCAAGAAACGGAAACACCGTGACCAGCGCCAGGCGCCAGGGAGCGTACGCGGGTTGACCCCGTGTCGGGTGGGGTGCTCGGAACTGATCGTCGTGGTAGACAGTTCCGAAGCAATCACGCAGCTGCGGAATGGTGTTGCCTTTGGGAAGAATGATGCGGATGAGGTCAGCCGTTCGCGCCGGAATCTCTACCAGAGGATCGGCATGCAGGCTCATGCATCATTCTCGCTTACCTGGGAATTCGCCAACAGAGTCTGATTCCAGCCCACTACCCAGATCTTGAACCCAGTGTTGAACGCGAGAAGGTGAGCAACGCTGACGACATCTCCGCTGGATTTTGACAGCCGCTGCCGCATGGCCTTCATATTGTGTGATGTTTCTGCACTTTCAATGTGAAATTCTATACATTACGCTCACCACAGGTAGGGAGGAACATATGGGGGAAGCGGGCGTACCGGCGGGACCGAGTGGCAGTGAAAACCGTACTGGAGCAGAGAAGTCCACGGCACGGGCCCTGTACGAGGTGCCGCGACTGACGCACCTCGGATATTGGAAGGCCCTTACGAGAACGCTGCCGGGCACACACGTCGTGGGTGATGAGCCGTTCGAGTTGCCGTAAAGCAGGAGGCACCCTGGGCCTCTTCTGGCGAGGTGTGGTGGATCACTTGACATGCGCAGCACGAGTTGGTCAGGAGTTCACATGAAGTACGGAGTCATTACCGTTCTGTTCAGCTCGCTCGTCGCAGTGCTCATGGCCTGCGGCACGGCACCTTCCACACCGGCCGCGTCGGGCGCGGGGCGGGCGGCACCGGACGTGACCGTGACAGCGCTGCGGCCGGTGGGTCTGGTCGAGCTGGGCACGCAGGACGGCCTGGACGCACAGACCATCAGCGACACCACCGTCGGTGGTTTCACGTTCACCAGGCTGGGCGGCACCACAGTGCTTGAGGACGGCATCTACCGGTACCTGAGTGCCCGGTACCGGGTCAGGAACGTCGGAGCCGTGGCGCGCCGCAACGTCACGCTGCTGACGGTCAGCACGCCCGCGACATACCCGAACACTGCCGTGAAATCTATCAAGCTGGCGAACGGCACCGAGGCCTCCTTCTGGGCGGACCACCTGCGGCCGACGTCCGGTATGCGTGTCGGCAACGCGGGGCCGGAGGTGGACCCGGCCGGCGCCAGTCTGCAGCTGTTCCGGCGGGACGAGGTCAGGAAGCTCGACGGGCAGGGCGGTATTCTGCAGGCCTTTCCCTGGGGCTACGTGGTCACCCCCGACCAGGGCGGCCGAACGCTCTTACCAGGCGGTGAGGGAAGCTTCACGGTGGCCCTGAAGGTCCGCAAGGCCGACTTTCCTTCGGGCCCCGTGAACTTCAGTCTGGTGTACGTGGTGGTGACCGACGACCTGACGCGGGTCACGGTGGCTCCGGAAGAACTGAACCTGGACCGTGTGGCCGCGCTGAGTGAGACTTTGAAGGTGCAGGAGCCGGGAGTGAGCGTCTCGCTGGTTCACGCGCAGCATCCGTTCCTGGCGGAGCCTTCGCAGTGCGTGGGCTGCAACCGTGAGGACGTGGGGGACGTGCCGATCAGCGGTCCGTTCGATCGTCCGTCAATGACCTTGCTGCCAACCAAGTCCTACCGCCTGAGTGCCAACATGGATTACAGCGACCTGTTCAGTTACCAGTATGAAGGCACGAAGTTTTTGAACGGTAACGATTACCGGCGAGACGAGCGCGGCATCACCGAAAACAACCTGTCGGTCTTTAATGCGCTCAACTGCACGTTTTCGTCTCATGGTAGTGCGTTGATCGGCACGCCAGAGTGTACGGGTCAGTCGTACGGGCTGTTTGAGCATCGGTTTGAGGAATACTTCAAGATTTATAATTACAACTGCGGTTCTTCTTCGTTTTACTCTTCGGACATTCGTGAGAACGTCAGTGTGGCGTTTCGGTCTAGCCGGAATGTCGATTTCAGACTCGTCAAGAACTCCAACAACAACACGACCTATAACGAGAGTTACGTCAGTCTGAATTTTGACAACGTTAACGAGTACGCCCCGTATCGTCTGGACCGAAGCTCCACATACAGCGGCATCGAAGCCGGACCGGCCTGCGCGGCGTACTCTTCGACTTTCAACACCTTTGTCAACACGGCAGTCAGCACCAAAGTTCCGACATTGGTTTTCCGTCTTCCCCTGGTGGGTCTCATCAGGAGCAGCGCTGGGAGCAGCGTGAGCAGCACCCCTAACCTGTATGGAAGCGTGAATCAGAACTACCGCTGGAGTGTCGACCTGCTTGATGAGCGGTGACATGCAAGGCTGTGCCGGCCAGGTCAACCCTTTCGGTTGACGTCAGTCAGGGCGTCTGGTCTGCCATCTAAATACAACGGGCTTATCGTCTTCGTGGCAACTTTTGATCAGCGGCACAGCAGGTTTATAGGCTTGACTGCTCTGTAGAGGACAACTTCACCTCAAGCTGCTCCAGGAGCTAAAAAAGGGCTCATCATGACCCCGATCACCTCCGCTTTCTCCTTCAGATCCCACCGCCACACGTTCCGCAGAAACTCCGAGCCGTACCGCACCAGACTCATCGCTTTACGACCGTGCGCCAAGATTCGGATGCTGACCTGTCCCTCTCGCCAGACGCCAACCTTCAAGCAATTCAGCCACGCCAGCGTCACCAGCCCGAACAGCCGTTCCAGTCGCTTCGGAGCCGTGACCCCAGTCCGCTCCAAATCAAATCCGCGGTCCTTGTACGACCCGAAGGTCACCTCCACGGACCAACGGAGCTTGTACAGCCTCCACGTCTCCCACACCCCGAAATCGGTCGCGATGATCACGAGATCCCCCAGTGGGGATCTCGTCGCGACGACTCGCATCCATTCCCCGAAGACCCAGGCCTTCTCTGCAATGACGCCGAATTGACCGGGCTGGAGATCGTCGAACCACTGATTCGCTGTGAGCTCGTCCAGGACGGTGTCCTTGCGGATTCGGACGGCTCGCCGGATCCCCTGGCGTCGAAGGAATCGGAACCACTCCGCCCCAATACATTCCCGGTCGGCGACCAAGCCCTGCCAGCACGCCGCTGGCAGGGCTTGAAGGAGACGGAGAACCACCCACATCCGGGCTTTGGTGTCGCTATTCCCGGTGTGGTCCAACGCCACCCATACGAGTGGAATGGTGTAGCCGTGAACGACGGCAC
>NZ_BMOE01000007.1:108430-187305 GCF_014646915.1 Deinococcus aquiradiocola
TGGCTCGCCGGATCCCCTGGCGTCGAAGGAATCGGAACCACTCCGCCCCAATAAATTCCCGGTCGGCGACCAAGCCCTGCCAGCGGCGTGCTGGCAGGGCTTAAAGGAGACGGAGAACCACCCACATCCGGGCTTTGGTGTCGCTATTCCCGGTGTGGTCCAACGCCACCCATACGAGTGGAATGGTGTAGCCGTGAACGACGGCACCCAAGACCAGAAGGTTGAGTGGGGAATCGCCGTGTTCCCAGGTCGTGCGATCAAGACTCATGAGCAGCTTCCCTGGGGGAAGCTGCAGAAGGAGAAGGGCCAGGAAGACCTGCGACGTGAGTTGCTCATCACGAATCGTACGTTCTACACGGCGTTTTTTGGCTTCGGGAGAACTTGTTCCTGGGAGGTGAGGACCGAGATCACGGTGATTGACGCTCTGTGCAGTCACCATCGCGAGGACGAGATCGACGACCCGTTGAAGAGGATCGATGCGGAGGGAAGGGACCTGAGCTTTGAATTGAGCGGTCAGTTCGCTCGCCTGTCGGGAGGCGGGTCTGGGGAGGGTCACAACTCCTAGGACACCGCCTTTTTGCGTGCCTGTCGAGGGACACGCCACCGATGACGTTTAAATGCGTCTAGGACAGCAAAAAACTAAAGATGTCCTTTACAGAGCAATTTCTCCTCCTGAAGGACACCGCAACCTACCTTGGTGTGCAGGGAGAATGTCTTACAGATGATTTTTACGACGCCTGGCAGGCCTTTCCACTCGAACAGCTTCCTCAACTGATTCATCATCTCATTGATACCTGCATAGATTGAGGTCGCCTTATCTGGCAGCGATCGTCGACATACTAAATATTGAAACGTATCGATGGCAGGCTTTCGTCCTTGTCATTCCGATTTTTGCCGGCCTGAACTTTGACCGGTATCAATACAGTCGGTCTTTCCCGGCCGTGTGCCTCACCAGCTGTCGATGGCGCGACGGGCGCGTTCCTCACCGATCCGCACGTAGCCTCTGGTGGTGTTGATGTCCGCGTGCCCGAGGACCTCGGCGACCGCGGCGAAGTCGCCGAGCTGCTGGTAGAGGCGGGAGCCCATCGCTTTGCGCAGGGCGTGGAAGCCGCGGAACCCGCCGGGCTCCTGGGCGTGTTCGAAGAGGGGGCGGACGTGGCGGGCGGCGCCGCGCCAGGTGCGGTACGGGAAGATGAAGTCCCCGCGGTGCGCGCGTGTCCGGGGGAGGATGCGGTACGCGCTGAGGGCGGCGCGCAGGCGGGGACTGGCGGGCACCGAGCGGCTGCGGCGGCCCTTGCCGCTCTGCACCGTCAGGCGGGCCGAGTCCGGGTCGAGGTGGACGTCCTCCCAGCGGAGGTGGAGTGCCTCGTCGATGCGCAGGCCGGCGTGGGCGAGCACGAGCAGCAGGGCCCGCAGTTCGCTCGCCCGCGTCGGGTGGGCGCTGGCGGCCGCGACCGCGAGGTCGACCTGGTCGGCCGTGTACGGGGCGTTCTTCTCGAGGCCGTGGCGGCGGTCCTTGGGGACGACCGCGTCCTCGAAGGGGTGCGCGGCGGTCGCGCCGGCCCAGCGCAGGGCGCGGTACAGGGCGGCGGCGGCGGCGACGCGGACGCGGACGGTCGCGATGGCGCGGCCCTGGGTGAGCATCTCCGCGATCCAGGCCTGCACGTCGTCGGCGGTGGGCCGCAGGATGCTCCACGCGCGGTGCGTGGCGTGATGGAGGAACGCGCGGATGCCGGCGCGGTAGGACGTGAGGGTGTGGCGGCTGGTGAGGACGCCGCTGGCGGCGTGCAGGGTGAGGTGCGCCTCGGTGAGGGACCAGAGGGTGTCTGGGTCCTTGAGGGCGGCGGCCTCGGTGGCGCGGCGGCGGCGTTCGTCGGGGGTGAGGGCGGTCCAGGTGCGGGCGCGGTCGTGCGCCTGGCCCCGGTAGACGTCGAGGGTCATGCGGTCCTCCTGGTCCGAGTGTACCAATAACTCGCCTTATGCATACACGTATGGAAGGGGAGAAACCGGGCAGCCGGGCTCACGCACAGAGCCCCAGACGTGGTCTGCTCCTCAACGTTCAAAGAAGCGGTCGGTAGAGTTCCGGACGCACGCCCCCTGACCGCGTGGATGGGCAGTCTCCTGCGCACCTTGGTCTGGGGGCAAACGATGTGCCTTCGTGAACTGATTTCCCAGGTACAGGAACCCTCGAAGATTTTTGGAGGCCCCTTCCTGGCCCTCCTGTGAGGTCGGCGATCCGGCCACGGTCCGGACTGAGGCCAGAGTCGCCAGCTGGAGCAGAAGGTCATGATTGGTTTGCTGGCCTGACCGCTGCCGGAGGTGTTCCGTCGTTGCCAAAGCAAGGAATCCGCCGTGTGGCGGACCCTCTGAAAGGACGGGGAAAAATGCTGTTATACCGCTCCTAACTCAATCTCTTCAACAATTGAAATCCAATACGCCTCTATTCCATTAAGAGCCTTTGTATCGATTGAATCTATGGCATTTCTTAGATCTGAAGCGAGAATCTGAGATTCTTCTTCTGGAACATCGTAAGGGTATTTCTTCAATCTCGCACATATATCAGCGTATGCGACACTACACGCTGCAAACTGACACCAGCTTGAATTCATGAAAATAGATGGCCTTCCTGAGTAATCTTTGAGCCATATTTCACCCGATAATTTATCCAGCAATAATTCGACATCGTCATTCTTACACGCCAATACAAAATTTCCTTCCCGCGTTTCGGGGCTGAATGTGAAGTCATGTTCCGGGTGAACGTAAATCCCGATCTCTCCTGAACATTTTGAAAGTGAGACAAGCACTTGTTCCGAAACACCCATATTCTTCAATATAGATTGATCAATCATAATTTTACTGATCCCTGCCTTGCTTCGTAGCGCAACGCAGCGACATTCAGCGTTCGGGCGTGCCCAGGAAGCCAGCAACCATCCCGACTGGTCTCAAGAACCCCGGTACTCTGCCGTGCTACCAATTTCCGCAGAGATCAATAAGTTGCCAGAACCGTGTCAAGGCAGCTGCATTGTCCCTCCGCAGGTGGGACTGAGCGTCAACGCTGGATTGTCCGGTTGCACCTCAATTGGCGATCTGCCGCGGCTAATCGCTGCTGCACTCCAGCAATTCCGATTGCCATTGCTGCCTACGGCATTGAGCTGCGCGGCGGTTTCGTACACCACGCAGGTGACTTGTTCGTACTGCCCACGCCGCTGCTCCACGCAACTTCGCAAGAGCGCCAAGCGATTCGTGTCCTTAGCTGCTTGGGTATAACGTATGGTAATTATTTTGCCCTGTTGCGCCGTCGTTACGACCACCATGCGGCCAGTACGCGACCACATGGCTGAAGATGCATCGGCTCCGGCAAAGGAGAGGTTGACCAGGAGAAAAGGAATGGTAAAGATGGCTCGTCTCATGGGTGCAATTTAATCGACACGCGTTGATTACTGGCTGAAATGGGATTCACCGCCAATCCTCGAGCGTCAGCTCAGGCACGCGGGAAAACTCGTCGGTGTTGTTCGTGACCACGGTCAGCCGCCGCGCCAGTGCCGTGCCCGCCAGCTGAAGATCAAACGGACCGATGGGCGTGCCCAGGCGGGCCAGGTGAGCACGGACCCGGCCCGTGTGCACGGCGTCCTGCGTGTTGTACGTCAGCACATGAACATCGCTCTGAAAGTCTTCCCAGAGCTGCCCGAACTTCGTGCGGGCGCTGGGCTGACGTTCCATTCCATACTCGATTTCCATCACGGTGACACTGCTGATGGCCAGATCACCCGGCGCCACCTGTCGAAGATGGGCCAGAACGGCCGGGTGTTTCCTGAAGAAGTCGCTGACGGTGTTGGTGTCGAGCAGATAACGCATCAGAACAGGTCGTGCTCAGGCATCGGGAGCACGTCGCTGCGGTCGACTTCGAACGCCTGCTCGTCGTCCTGGCCTTCCTGCATGAAAGCCAGGACAGACGCACTCCAGCCCGACTGCTCTCCGTAGTCCAGGGGCACGAGTTTCGCGGTGGGCCTACCGTTCCGGGCGATGATGATGACCTCGCCCTCCTGGGCAGCATCGACCAGTTTGCTGAACCTGTTTTTGGCTTCGTAAAGGTTGATCGTCTGCATCGCTCCTCCCAGGCTAAGCCTGGCCTAGCCTGAACAAGAATAACAGGGTAACCCACCCTGAACTGGGAGCGGGATTCACATTGAACTTCGTCGCGACCGAAGTGAGTGATGCTGGGACCCTGATCTCTCAAACTTCAAGAGGTGAGCTTCGGATCCGCACTGCGACAGCGAGCCGCTGTATGCGCTCTGCCGCATCGCCTTGCCAAGATGTGGAAACGCTTCTCCGGACGCTTTCTGCAAGTGCTTCTGGCGTCGGCTCGATGACCTCATCAGAATGGGCACAAACCAGCACCTGGTCTGCACTTTGTCCGAGGGACAGAACGAGTTCTACGAATGCCAAGTTGAGGTCTGTGAGGTCGAACATGCCGCGCACCGTTTCGACCTTTCCATCTTCCAGCCAGACGCTGAAGCTGTCCCCCATGTCGCGTTTCGGTGTGCCCCAAAGCAAATACGATTCGTCCTTGTCCCAGACGGGCCGACCGGACGAACCGATGTTCACGCGAGTGAGTACGCCATCGAGCAAAGCCTCATACCCCTCGGGAGCATCCTCCTCCAGTTTCACCTTTTCAGGAAGGGCGCCGTATCGTTCGACAATTTCTGAGCGGGTATGCAATTCAAAAGGGTAGAGCCAGGGACGGGGCATCGGGGCCATTCTACGTACAGCACCCGTTGGACATCCTGATCGGTCTTCAGGTGCGTGCGGCTTCCCAGCAGGTGCCCCGCAACCCGTTCTCTGTCTGTAGCTCGTCCGACGTTGCAAACCACGTCCTGTGAAGGCTGCTGAGCATGAAATAGGGTCCCAAAAGAGTTGGAACGGAAAAAGGCATCAACTGACATCTCTGTGTGTTGAGCAGAGCCGTGGGAAGCGTTGCCTGTCACGCCCCCCTGAGCGACTGAGCCTGCTGACCCCTTTGATCCCTCAGGGCCAGACTGCAAAGTCAGGCTGGTCCGGGGACCCTTCGATCAGGTGCGACAGTATCTGAGGCTCAGAAGCCTGCACACGAAATCCCGCCAAGCGAACCGGGCGGTGATCACCGCTCGCTTTTCAGGAGATTTTTCGTGGTGCGGGGACGGTTGAGGAAGCTGCTACGATTTGAGCTGATGCTGGCACCGTCGATCCTCTCTGACGCGCTTCAGTCGTGCAGTCTCAGGGCCTGCCAGGGCGCTGGAACGGTCCTGCGGCAGCCCTTGCCCACCCGTATGCCCTGCCCACAGGGGACGTGGTGAACAGAGGCGTGGTGCTGGGTCTCAGCGTACTGCTGGGGTTGGGTGCAGCGTTGGCCGGAAAGCAGGAAGGCATGGAGTTCTACAACAAGGGCCAGTATGAGCAGGCGCTGGCTGAACTGAAGGACTCCGTGTTGGGCAATGACGGCGACCCGGAAGCGCAGACGCTCCTGGGAATGATGTACCTGAAAGGTCAGGGGACAGAGAAAGACACGGTGCTGGCCACCTACTGGTTCCAAGAGGCCGCCAGGCAGGGCAACGCGACGGCCGAGCGCACTCTGGGGGAGATGTATCTCGCAGGCAACGGGTTGCCGCAGGATGATTACCAGGCAGCGTACTGGACGCAGCAGGCGGCCGATCTGGGGGACGCGCCCGCGCAGGTGACGCTGGGGAAATTGCGCCTGGACGGACGAGGGGTAGAGCGGGACGCACATGAGGCTTTCCGCCTGTTCAGTCTTGCCGCTGGCCATGACGACGCTGACGCCCAGTATCAGCTGGCGCAGCTGTACGAGCGGGGCGAGGGCACGGCTGCGGACAGGGAACAGGCCCTGCGCTGGTACAGGGCCGCGTCCGCGGGGGGTCTGAAGGCCGCCGCCGAGGCGCTGCAGCGGCTCAGCCCGGCCACGGCACCTGCTCCCGTGGTGCTGCAGCCCCGCAACCCGTCGGTCCCGGCATCCCCTCTGGTCACTTCAGCGGCACCTACCGTCAAGAAGAAGCGGATCGCCCTGCTGATCGCCGACCAGAATTATCAGGACGCGTCACTCGACCTCAGCGGTCCCATCAACGATGCCCGCCTCATCCAGGCCAGCCTGGTCAAGGCCGGATTCACCGTCACCGTGAAGACGAACCTGACCCTCGTGCAGATGAACCGCGACATCTCCAGTTTCCTGGCGGGCGTGGACGGAAACACCGTCAGTCTCCTGTACTACTCCGGGCACGGCGTGGAGATCGGCGGGGCGAACTACCTCATTCCCGCCGACTTCCAGATGAGGCGCGGCCTGACCGCCACGGAAGCCGTCGCGCAGAGCGTGGATATCGCGGCCTTCTACGCCCGGATGCCCGCGCAGGCGGAAGGGTCACTGAACATCACCATCCTGGACGCCTGCCGGGACAACCCGTTCAAGTCCAGGGGACTGAAGGGCCTGGGGGACGGACGGGACGGCCTGAAGACCATCGGACTGACGGGCGGGAACGGCGACGGCACGGTCGAGACCTTCACTGCCTACGCCGCAGCGAGCGGGCAGGTCGCGCAGGACGGTGTTCAGAACGGCCCGTACGCCACCGCGCTCGCCCAGCAGATGACCGTGCCGGGCCAGGTGCTGGAGGTCATGTTCCGCAACGTCCGGCAGGAGGTGGCCCGACGGACCGCCAATCAGCAGATTCCCACCAGTTATGCCAACATCTCCTCGGAATTCATCTTCGTGCCGAGCAAATGAAGCGTGCAGGCAAGATCGCCTGCACGCTCGAGTTGAATTTTGCCGGGGCTACTTGGTGGGGGTCAGAGTAGCCACGCAGACATAATTCTGTCCCTGAAGCTGGCAGTTGCTGAGGCTGATGGCGAAGCCCGTTACACCGGGGGCTGCCGGCAGCTGGGTTGGGACCTTGGACGCAACGCCATAGGCGCGCACAGGAATATTATCGAACTTGACGTTGTCGAAAGCCAAGGCCCTGAAACTGGCTGTTGAACTGGGAATATTGAAGTATGCCTGCACCTTGACTGGGACATTAGCGATTATCTCTTGTATTGACGATTCACCAAAAACGTCGTACTTATCATCCATAAATGTGACGTGATCCGCTGCGTCAGAGGCTCCGTCTTGTTTAAATACTTTGAAATCACCTTTGTGCCAATACAGACTAGACGTTTGCTTCTTGGTTAACGTAAAACTGAAATCGCAGTACACGCCGTCCTGCTTTCCGTAGCATCCCACGAGGGTCAGTTTCCCGTCATTGGCATCCCACGTCTGGGCGAATGAGGTGGAAGCCAAGATCAATCCCATCACTGCCATCAGGTTCTTCATCTGTTCTCCTTGATGCTCTGAGTGAACTTCGTCGCCAGTGTCTTCTGCGGGCGTCAAAATGGTGTGAAAGTACGTCTACATCGGCTTTCCCTCACAGGTCGTCCACGCCTGCTTGAAGTCGAAGGCCGGCTGGGAGTGCGAGGCGGTGGCCTTACCGACCGGTCGATACCCGGTGCCGCTGTTCGTGAAGCAGGGGTTGGCGGGTCCCTGCTGGAGGGCCAGGAACAGGGACAGGGTGGGGGCCGCGAAGGACGTTCCGCGGTAGCTGAACGTGCCGTACCGCTCTGGCGCGGTGAGGACGTCGTCGGTGACGCAGGTGCCGCCGTCGCGGCAGTACCGCTGGAGTTGCGCTGGCGACAGGGTGAACCACTCCCCGGCCACGTTCACGTCGGCGGCGTCCGGCCACACCTGACCGTCCGCGTCGGTGGCCGGTCGGCGGTCCCACCCATACAGGCCGGCACTGATCACGTCGCCGAACGCGCCGGGGGCGGTGGCGTACCCGAGGCCGAAGTTGCCGCTGGAGGCGACGGCCACGAAACTCGCGCCGCGTGCCCGCCGACCGGCGGACAGGGTGGCGACCTCGCGTCTGAGCGGTTCGGTGTCGGAGACGGTGGTCAGTTCGTGCTGCACCTCGGTGACGCTCAGGTTGCTCTCGCGGGCCACGTCCTGCAGGAAGGTGTTGAGGTTGTACCGGCGGGGGGGCGTGGCGGCGGCCCAGGTCTGGCGGGTGTCCTGGTAGATGTTCATGGCCTGGCAGGGGATCATGGCGAAACTCATGTTCACCACGAGGTCTCTGGGTGTCAGCGACTTGCCGTCCGACGCGAAGCGTTCCTTCAGCGCCAGCGCCAGGGCGGCCGAGGGCACCGGGCCGGGATTGAGTCCTTTGGTGTGGTACACCTGCGTTCCGAGGTCCAGGCGCGTGAGGGTCAGCGTCCGGCGGCCCCGCCCGTAGCGCAGGGGGTGCCGGCTCAGGAGGGTGAAGCCGGCGCTCTCGAGGATGCTCCTGAGGTGCGCCTCGACGAGGGCGCCGTGGTTGAGCATCAGGGTCTGTTCCTCACCCTCGACGCGGATCTTGAGGGGCGAGGCGGCGAAGTGGTCGACGACCATCAGTTCGTTGTCGGCTGCCCGGCCGTCGAGCCAGGAGGCGGGGAAGCCGTACAGGGCCTCGAAGGTGGGGGCGCGGGCGTCCGGCGTTCCGGCTCCGGGGGTCTGTGCGCCCAGGCTGATGCCGCCGCCCGTCAGGTCGGTGTGCCAGGCCTGGCCGGGCATCTCGAAGGCGTTCGCCAGGCAGTTGGGCGTGCTGGGCGTGCGGGAGAAGGCCTGGCTGAGCGGCAGGGATTTGGTGCGCACGTTCGACGCCGACGGAACGGGGACGTTGGTGGGCAGGCGCAGGGTGGGTGCGGCGGCCCGGCCGTCGGCGCTCTGGATGCCGGCGGTCAGGGCGAGCGCGACCAGGGCGGAGAGGCGAAGGGTGGTGAGGGAGGATCTGGTCATGAGGTCGTCTCCTGCGGTGCTGGTGCGGGTCTCCCGGCGTCTCCCTGAGGCATCAGGACCCTCCCTCGTCAGGCTGGGCGCTGGCGATGTCCTGAAGGAGCTTCCGGGCCATGCTCTCGAGGCTCCCGGCCCCCAGCGTCTGGCTGATCTCGATGGCGGCCCGGAGCTGGGTCAGGGCGTCCTGCGGCTGGCCGAGCTGATGCAGCAGTTCGCCCTGATCGAACGCGGAGCGGGCCATGAAGAGGCGGTCGTCCCGCCCGGAGGCGACGCGCCACACCTCGCGCTTCAGGTCGAGGGCGCCGGTGAGGTTCCCCAGGCGCATCTCCGATTGGCCGAGGTTCCCGAGGACGCCCAGGTACGCGGTCCAGACGGCGTGGTCGCCCGGTCCGGTCTGGAGGACCTGGTGCAGCAGGTCCCGGGCTTCGGCCAGCAGCGCGCGCGCCTGAACGAATTCCTGGCGGGAGGCATGCGCCATGGCCTGCTGGGCCCGTACGCGCGCCTGAATGACGGGCTGACCGGACCGGTCGGCGAGGTCCTGCGCGGCCTGGAGGTGCGTGAACGCCTCGGGCAGGCGGCGCATGGCTTCCATCTGGCCGGCCAGGGCCAGGAAGGTGGCCTGCCGGCCCCAGGCCTGCACCTGTCCGGCCTGTCCGGCGGCGCGCAGGAGGCGTTCGGTGGCGGTCACCTGATCGCCCAGCAGCGCCTGCGAGATGTCGGCGTACTTGCCGTTGAGCAGGCTGGCGGTCTCGAAGTCCCCGTCCTGCTCGGCGCGTTCGATGCCCTTCTGCAGCAGGTGCAGGTGGGCCGTGGGGAAGCCGCGCGCCGCGATGTACTGCCCGCCCAGCCAGGCGCGTAGCAGCCGGCGCAGCAGGGGCGGTGGGGCGATCGCCGCGGCGCCCAGCAGGTGCGGGAGATCGGTCGCCAGCAGGTCGGGGCGTTCCGCGAAGGTTTCGGTGTACCCCGTGACGGCGTGCACGAGGTGATGCGGCAAGTGCGCCCGGTGGGCGCGGGCCGCGTGCCACGTGAGGTCGTGCATCTGGAAGCTCACGGTGTCTGACCCTGCGCGGCTCGCCCGCGTCAGCAGGCCGCGCTCCACGAGCTGGAACAGCGCCACGGTCACCTCCTCCTCAGGACGCGCCAGCAGGCTCGCCAGCAGTTCGGGTGTGGCCTGCGGGACGAACAGGCTGCCCAGGCCGAGGTACGCCTCGTAGGCCCGCGCGTCCAGCTGACCGACACTCTGCTCGAGCAGCACCTGGACGGTGTCGTGAGGCGCGTCGTACAGGGCGCGGACCACCTCCGCACCGGACGCGGGCCCGAGGGTGCGGGCCGCGAGCCGCACGGCGAACGGATGGTCCCCGAGGAGCGCGCAGAGGGCGTCCTGGTTCACGGCTTCCGGTTCGCCGCCCTCCGGCAGGTGGAAGCGCAGCAGGTCAAGGGCCGCCGAGCGCGGCAGCCGGGAGAGTTCCACTTTCGGCAGGTTGGGGAGGCGCAGCCGTGACGTCAGGAGCACCGGGACGGATTCCGGCAGCCGGGACAGGACCTGCTGGGCGGCGTAGGTGTTCACGGCGTTGTCCAGCACGAGCAGTCCCACCCGGGCCTGCGAGAACGCGTCTTCCAGGTCCGTGTCACGCTTCGCGCGCAGGAGGTCGCGCAGGCCGTTCAGGATCACTTCGCCCGAATCGCCGCCGACGTCCAGCCACGCCACCTGCCTGCCCGCTGGTGTGACCTGCCCGGCGAGTTCGCGGGCCAGGCGCGTCTTGCCCAGACCGGCGAGTCCGTGCACGAGCACCCTCCGGTGGTGCTGCAGCAGGGCGCGCGCCTGCGTCAGTTCATCCTGGCGTCCGAAGCAGGGCTCCGTGGCCGGCTGGGCCAGCACCTCGCCGCTCAGCAGCTCTCCCCGCTGGTTGCTGCCGGACGGCCGGTCTTCAATCTGCTGCAGGAGGTTCAGCGTCTCGGTGTCCGGAGTGAGGTTCAGTTCACTCTCCAGCATCCGGCGGCACTCCTCGAAGACCTGGAGGGCCTGCGCGGTGCGTCCGGCGCGGTGTTCGAGCAGCATCAGGGTGCGGTAGGTGGCCTCGCTGTCACCTTCCATGAACATCGCCTGGTGCAGGAGGTCCCGGGCGCGGTCGTACTGGCCGGAGTCGAGCAGTTGCAGGCTGCAGGCCTGCAGCACCTTCAGCTGCGTGGCCCGCAGGACGCCCCGTTCCTCGTCCAGCCACGCGTCGAAGTGGGCGGAGATCGTGGCGAGTCGGCCGAGGAGCGTGTCGCTGCTCAGCGCGAAGTCCAGCGCGGCCTGCGGATCGCCCTGCTGCAGGCGGCGCAGTTCGCTGACATCGCTGATCCCCGCCAGGACGAGTTCCTGGCGGTCCTCCATGAGCCACCCGCCAGCCCCGCTCAGGCGGCGCAGCGTCATCAGGGCCTGCCGGACGTTCTGCAGAGCGTTGTGCTTGTCCGGCCAGAAGATCTCGGCCAGTTCCTCGCGGCTGGCCCGGCCCTTCAGGTGCAGGTACGCCAGCACCGCCAGGGGTTTGGGGCCGGGCAGCGGGAGAGACACGCCGCCCCAGGCGAGTCGGACCTCGCCGAGGAGGTGCAGGTACAGGTGCGCGGCGTCATCGGCGGAGCGGGCGAGCAGTTCGGGAACGGGAGGTGGAGTGGCGGTCATCGGGTCTCCGGGCGTCAGGCGCCTGGCCTCTCCCGGTCGGAGTTCCGGAAATCCGGGCTCCGCGGGTCTGGATGTCTGGTCTCGCATGGGCGGCACGGGTCTCATGAGTAACATCTCACAGTTCCGGAAGGTTGGTGTGGTCATGTTTCGGTTCTTCCGGGCGGTCGATCCTCGGTTCTGTTCATGCGGGCATCGTCCCGGAGGAGCGTGAAAACGGCGTCAAAGCGACCCGTCAGCGGCCCCGCGTGGGACATCGGCCGGTCCACCACGGGCCTGCACGCTGCCGCACACGCACTTTGACGGGCTTTTCACGCCCCCTTTCTAGGCTCCTGATAGTTCGACACCCGGGTCCAGTCGCCCGGAGACAAGGGGGTTCTATGAACGAGACCAGCAGACCATGGGTTCACGCGCACCGGCAGTCGCCCACGGGAGCGGCGGCATGACGGCCAGCTGCCCGAAATGCGGGGCCGACGACGCCAGGTACCTGAGTGTCGTGCACGAGTCCGGCCTGAGTGCGGTGGATACCCGGACCCGGGGGGCCGGGTGCAACCCGCTGACCATCCTGCTGTTTCCCTTCATCGGGTTGTGGTCGCTGCTGTTCTCGTCCTTCGGGAACGCTAGGACCACCGGCACCGTCCAGTCCCTCACCTCTGCCAAGGCCGGGCCACCAGTGCGCAAACCCCTGGCGTTCTCCCTGGTTCTGGCAGTGGTCGGACTGTTCCTGCTGCCCGGCCACACCGTCCCCGGCGTGCTGCTGCTGCTGGTCGGTGGCCTGTCCCTGTATGCCGCCTGGACGTACAACCGGCGTGTCCACCCGTACCAGTACCAGGTGTGGGAGCAGAGTGCCATGTGTCAGCGCTGCGGCACCATCTTCGTTCCTGACGCCAACCGCATCACCCTGGACGCCGTGACGGCCGGACAGCTCCTCGCGGAGCAGCAGCGCAGGCTCGTCACCGCCGCGCAGCCTGCACTGGACCGCGCCCAGCATCTCGGCGGCCAGGTGGTGCAGAAGGTCGTGCAGAAGACCACCGAACTCAGGGTGGCCGCCCAGCGGGAAGAACACGGCGCGCCACTCGAACCGCAGGCCGACCGGCGGGAAGCGGACCAGGAGAACTGAGGTGAGGCAGCGGGACGGACATCACGACTGCATTCACAGGCGCACGGTCAGACCCGGACCGTGCGCTGCGGGGAACCCGTGACCCTGAAATCACCGCTTTCGCGTGTTCCAGGAGCGAATCGTTTGAACGTCCAGACGTGGACCGCGTGGCTGAAGGCTCCCTGGCAGTCCGCGCGGCGTCTGGTCACGCCCCCGGCCGCACTCGTGCTGGTGGCGGTCGTCTGGGGGTTGACGTACCCGGTCACCGGGCGGCTGGTCCGCCACGTGTCTCCCCAGCTGCTGCTGTGCTTGCGGTTCGGTCTGGCCTTCCTGCTGCTGTTCCCGGGCGTCGTGCGGGCCCGGCCCAGCCTCAGCGTACTGCTGACCGGCGCGGCGCTCGGCGTGGTCCAGTACCTGGAATTCAGCACCCTCGCCGCCGGCCTGGCCCTGACCCCGCCGGGCCGCGCGGCGTTCCTGGTCAGCCTGAGCGTGGTCCTGATCGGCGTCGCCGAGCCGCTCTGCGACCGGCGGGCCCCACCTCCAGCCACGCTGGTGGCGGTGCTCGTTACGGCGCTGGGGCTGTTGCTGGTCACCGTTCCCTCTGGAGCCTCTGCCGGCGACACGCGCAGCGCCGCCGGAGTGTGGCTGTGCCTGGCCTGCGCGGCGTGCACGACGGCCCAGGTCGTGCTGACCGGCCGGGTGATGCGCCGCCCGCACCGGAATCCGGTCCCTCCGGGCGTGCTGGTGGGCGCGCAACTCGGCACCGTGGCCCTGCTGAGTGGCCTGGCCGTGACCTGGACCGGCGGATGGACCGTACTGGCCCTGCCGCGTCTCGGCGCGCCGGTCGCCCTGGGCCTGCTGGGCGGCGTGGTGCTCCTGGCGGTGTTCGCGACGGTTCTGGCCCTGCTGGCACAGACCTGGGCTCAGGGACAGGTGTGTGCCAGTCGGGTGGCGGTCATCTACGCGCTGGAGCCGGTGGTGGCCGTGCTGGTCGGGGCCGGCCTGATGGGTGAACGGTTCGGTGCCCTCCAGGTCATGGGTGCGCTGTGCGTGCTGTGTGGCCTCGTGTGCAGCGAGTGGCCGGGCGACCGCCGTGCGGGGACGACCACAGGTACGGGAACGAATCGGGATTGAGCCTTTCAGGTGAAGTCATCCCGGTGATCTCGGCCAACGTCTGAGGGAAAGTGCATTGAAGGCTGCCAGGGTAAGGTCGAGGACCAGGGAGACCAGACCTCGAGGAGATGGTGCTGTCTGTCTCGTCGTCTGTGATGAGCGCGTCAGGCCGGGTTCTTGACCTTTCAGCCGACCGCTCATCACAGATCATACGAAGATGTCAGTTATGCGAATTGTCCATTTTCCTCTGGTTGCCACGTTTGATCGTATTCTGTTATCTGTCTTATATATTCAGTAGCCAAATTGTAAAAAGATCTATCGTTCTTTTCGTTTAAAAAGACGACAAAATCGTTTACTTCATCAACGCAAGGTGTTTCGTAGCCTCGGTCAATCATGTATGTATACAGACCCCAGAAATAGTCAGAGCGATCTTTAAAGTGTTTGATTATACTGGCACGGTCGCGTTGAGATTCATCGAATATAAACGACAACCTGATAACTATTCTTGGTTGGGGATCATAAATGTGTATTATTAGTTTATTTAGGAAAATTCGATTCAACCTTATCGCAAGCGAATCTACTACAACCAAACTGACTTCGTTGAATTGAGACGGATATAGATCTTTTGTTATCGAAAAGCAATCCATATCTAAGAAAAATAATTCGCATCTTACGATTTTTTCTAGGCCATACGATTTCGTCATTACAAACGCTATACCTTCGTCGCGTAAAGAAACACCGTTTAAGTACACATCAAAGTTAGAGGATGTTTGTGGGACTATAATTCCGTCATCTTTCATTTTTTACCTACCTCGTTAAGAAAACCAGCAAATGTTTCAAATTATACCGGTCGTGGATGACCTGGGTGCGCTGCGCTTCTGGCGGAAATGCTTGGCGTCCTTCAAGTTCGAGAGGGTCTGATGTTCAGCGTGCTGAGTTCACCGGTCATCACCCGGAGAAGCGCGACTTCCGGGGCGACTTCGGGGGTACCCCTCAAGTCACCCCCCAGGTCAGGCGAGGTCGGGAAGGCGAATTTCACCCACAGCCTGCTTTCCTCGTGCTGGAGGGGCGGAGCAGGCGCGCCGGCCGCGCCGCACACCTGCACCGTCCGCTTGATCCTGCGCCCCCATGGTCTGAGCTGACCGACACCGGCGAGGGCGTTGGTCCCATCCGGGTTGAACGGCACCGGCGGGTGCTGCCCCGGCAGCCGTACCATGTCCCGGCCTGCTGGTGGCATGCCACCACCCGTGTTGGTGAACGCGCACACCCACGACTCTCCGCTCTCCGCGGGGAGCGCTTCCGCCTCCCGCACCCATGCAGATGACCTGCCCGGCAGGCCTGCGGGCGCCTGGAACGCCCTCGCGGTCACTGCAGCGGCACGCCGTTGACCTTCAGGCCGTCCTGATCGAGGCGCAGGTCGGCGGCCAGGCGAGTGCCCTTCCGGACGAGCAGGCCCTCCTCCTGCGCGGCCTGGAGCATGCTGGCGACATTCTTCCTCTGCCCGGCGATTCGCGTGCCCAGTTCCTCGATCGCCTGCGCCTCTCCCTCCAGATGAGCTTGGACGTCCATCTGGGACATCAGGGCCTCCGGGTCGAGCATCAGGGTCATCCAGTCGACATCCGCACCTGCCTTGAAGGCTGCCCTGGCATTCAGCTGCACTTCGTTCGTTCCGCTGCCCACCGAGAGCCGGTCGACCGACAGGGTCGGCCCGGCCTGCAGCAGGGCGTTGAAGATCGAGTTCAGCGTCTTCGGATCGAAGTTCTGGTCCGCCACGTCGACGTGACCGAGCTGCGCGAGGACCTGGCGATCGAGTCGGCCCATCGTGAGGTTGAGGGTCATGTCGTCGTACGTCTGACCGTTCAGCGTGGCCCTGGCGACGTGGTACCGCGCGCTGCTGGACACGAACTGCGCGTCGCTCTTCACCTCGCTCTCCGCCTTGACCGGTCCGACGTTGAAGACCGTGCTGCCCTGATCGGACCCACGGATCTCGCCGACGTTCAGGGTCGTCGTCGCGTTCCCCATCCCGTCCTGGGCCGTCTGACCGGTCGTCGACCAGGTGCTTGCCCCGAGCGTGATCAGGCCCCCGCCGCCCCTCACGGTCAGGCCGGGCCACTGCCCGTCGCCGCGCACGCGCTCCCCTTCCGAGTACACGTTGCCGGTGACGGCCTTCCACGCCATGGTCGTTCCGTCACCCGTGAACTGTCCTTCCGGGACCCGGTACGTCGTGACGCTGTTCCCGCCGAACTTGACGAGGGTCGTGATGCTGATCTTCTGCCCGCCCAGCGCCGCGTCCAGCTGTTTCTGCACGTCCGGGGGGAACGTCACGTCGGTCACGACGGTCGCGGCCCCGAACGCCCGGCCCTCGGGGAACGGTCCGTTGTGCACGCGGCTGGTCAGGGTGACCACGACCGGCTCGGCACTCTTCGGCAGCAGGGTGAGCTTGGTGACCTGCGTCCCCCCCATCACGTTCCCCTGGTACGGCCCGCTGACCATCGTGGCAAGGCCCGAGCCTTCCAGGGTCTTCCGGGTGCGTTCGAGCTGTTCCTGCACGTTCCGCTGCGTCTGCTCGCCCGCGACGACCGCCGTGCCGGCGCCGGCGAGGAGGAGCGCGGCCGTGGCGATGAGGGCCGTCCGGGCAGTGGGATGCATCATGTCGCGTTCAGTATAGGAAGCCGTCCCGCGCCGCAAGGCCTCAGATGTGGATCCTCGGTCTCAGCGGCATAGGCGGGGAGGTGTGGTGCTCCATGGGTGCGGGCTGGGCGCCTCGTCCTCTCCGTGCGGCAGGACGACCCCTTCCCTGCCGTGAGGGTCGGGGGACCGGTCACCGACGGGATGTAGGGCGCAGTTCCCCTTCTGTGTTCCGGCCAACCGCTCGGAAGCTCAGGTCCTGGTTCTGGCGCCGGTCTCAGCGGTGAATGAACGTTTTGAGTTCGGAGACCGCGGGTTCCAGCGTGTCTTCTCGCTTCGCCCGGGTGATCAGCAGGATCGCCGCTTTGGCGTCCGCTACCGGGTGGCCTGTCAGCGCTGAACAGCTCGTACCGTACACCTGATGCTCCCGCCGCCCCTCCCTGGCTGTTGCGCTGGCCTGGGTGCTGGATGCAGTTGGTGTCGGGCAGACGCGCAGCGTTGCAGGAGAGCGACCAGACCGCACTCGTTCTGCGGCAGGGTTCAATAGGCACGCCGACTGTGGTCGTCCACATTGATTCCGAACCGGGCGTCCAGTCGCCTCTCGACCTCCTTTGACAGCGTCCAGTAAGGCTGCGCGGCGGAACTGTACACCTGTTCTGGGTCGAGGAGCATGGACATCACGGTATCCAGCTTGGAATTGGACAGCCACCGCACAATGGCTTACCGGTCATACGCCGATGGAACGGCCCTGTGCGGGGGAGAACAACTGGAACTCTCCCCTACCCCTCGGTATCCCGGTACTGCGGCGATGGATCGTGGCGGACACAGGGATCCCCGGAGACACGGTGTGGTCCCCGTCTGACCGGATCCAGTCCCTTGGTCGTTGCCCAGCCCGTGTCTCTTCGTCTGCCGTCCCCGGTCGGGCCCTTGGAGGAGAAGTACGAGATGCCGTACTGGTGAGGTGATTCACGGTGGGCGACACCGACCGTGATGGCAAGCTCGGCGTTGCCGGGGTCGTTGATGGTGAGCGCCAGGGTGGTCGCGACCGGGCCGAGCAGTTTGCTGCTGACCGTGCCGTACCCGGTGTTCCCGGCGGCCACGACGACCACCACCCCGCTGGGGACCAGCCAGCCCATCTCGACGCATAGCGGACTCTGGCCGCACGCGAACCATTCCGGGTCGAAGCCGTGCCCGATGCTGATGTTCACTCCGTGGACCTGCAGGAGTTTACCGTTGCCGTTGACCTTCTGCAGGTGCGCGAGCGCGGCGAGGAGGTTGCTGACGTTGCCTCTGTCCTGGGCGTCGGGCGCCTTGTCGCTGAGCAGCCTGCACTGCATGGCAACGCTGCTCAGCCGGAGAAAGCACGGTCCTCGACGTTCTCGTGGTCACTGCGGAAGGCCATCATGGTGTGCAGGGCCCACCACGCCCGGTCGTCCATCCCCTTCCGTGCCGGACGTGATGGTCATTGGGCAGGGGTGGCGGTCAGGCCTGGCGTCGGTCGCGGAGAGTCAGCCCACCTAGACCCGCTCGAGGCAGCACGACCCCTGATTCCATGCATTCCAGCATCTCTCTCACCACACGCCCTGTTTTCCTAACTCCTTCCAGGGCCCTTCCTGCTTCCTTGTATACCGGTATACACCGGCCCGATTGTCAGATCCCTGGCATCAGTCAGGGCGCCGCGGAGGGGCTGATGTATACCGGTATACATCAGCCCGTTCACCAGATCCCCCAAGTTTTACGGGCTTCTCAAAAGTTTCTGGAGTTCCTGCGCAAACGTCTCGACCTGACCGCTGACCTTTGCCGCGAGCGCGTCCCGACCGAGCTTTCCAGGATCCGTATCCGGCAACCGCAGGTGCATCTTGAGACGCTCATAGTCGCTCGCACTCAACAGGTTGCCGAGCACCAGCTTCAGCATCGGCAGGGCAGCATTGGCCCGTGCCTCGGGTGTCGCCTCACTGGAATCGACCGTCTCCTGAAGTCGCTGCTCCTCCTGGGCAATGGTCTTCTCGAGCCGCGCCCGGGTCGCGGCGCGTCGGGCGGAACTCTCTGACGATTCCAGAGTCGAACTTTCATCGTATTTTCCAGTCGTGTCCTTGATGAGGTCCACAAGAAACGCCGCGTGGCTCTTCGGTTCAAACCCGCCGGCCAGAATCTGTGCACCACGGCTGAGCCGAGCCAGGATGTGCTCCTCGCCGAATTGCGTCATCAGGCGAACAGCCACCGGCTTGGAAATCCGGCGATCCACCATCCGGCGAAGGGCTTCGCTGTCGGCACTGACGTGAGGTGCCACTGGACCGGCACCGGGTGCGCGGAACCGGTAGGTGAGGTTCTGCTTGCTGCCCTTGCCCTCATACTCCACTCCGGTCAGGTAGCCACGCTCGATCAGATCATCATGTGCTCCCTGCAGCGTCCGGCGGATCTTGTCAGGCGAGAGGTTGGCGATCTTGCAGTCCTTGGCCCACTCGATCAACCCGACACGGATCATCTGTACAGGTTCGCTCAGGCTCAGGGGATCGTACCGCCGCGCGTCGAGCAGCCGGAAGAGGGAACGGGTCAACGGACGATCGAGTGACCTCAGGAAGGCGTAATCGAGCGGCTTGAGGTAGGAAGCGCGGATGCTGCGGACAATCGGCTCCGCGAGCGTGACTTCAAGTTCACTGCCCCGGCTGAGATGGAGGTCCGTGTCCTCGGCACTGAAGTTCAGGCCCGCGAGATACGTGAACGTGACGGTGGTCCAGCGTTCCCGGGTGGCGTCCCGCCAGCATTCGCTGGCCGAGTAACCGGCAAACCGGAGGCGATGCAGGCTTCGTTTCAGGGCCGCGTAGTAGTGCCCGGCATCACTGAACCCGGCACGTTTCAGCAGCGCGTAGGCCGTCGTGCGGATCCTGCCGTCCTCCGGGGCGCCCTGCTCGATGTACAGGTCGGTCAGGACCGTGGCGATGTCTCCGTCCAGGCCATGCGGGACCCCGCCGTATTCCGCTGAGGCCACGCACTGCAGTTTGGAAGGCCGGCCTTCCCGGAAGAAGTCGATGGTCCAGGTGGTGTAGTCATCGGGAATCCGTTCCTGGATGCTGATCAGGCCTAACCTTGACACGTTTGCCTCGTCATAGCCCGCCACCTCGGGTGACTGAGATGGCGGCGGGCTGGGCGGAAGCACTTTGGATTTGGCCATGGGCGTCGGGTCCCACTATATGCAAAATCGGGCCCGTGTGTTGTTGTCTTTTTAGAATGATGTTTTAAAGAATTAAAGAATTGTTGTACAACAACAGCGCCAAGGTCGTCTTGCGTCCAGCACGGCCTCGGTGTGCCTTTTTCCCCCAAGTATGACGGGAAAATCCCCCGAGTATGACGGGAAAACCCCCCGAGTATGACGGGCTTTTCGGAATATTCCCCCCAAGTATGACGGGAAAACCCCCCAAGTATGACGGGAAGAAATGGGCCCGTTTCCCCCAAGTATGACGGGCTTCCCGGCGGCCGTTTCCCCCGAGTATGACGGGAGTCCCCCGAGTATGACGGGAGTCCCGGCGACCGTTTCCCCCAAGTATGACGGGAGGGTTCGCCTGACAGCACGGACAGAGGGTTGCGCATGACTGACCGGGATGTCAGACTCGGTGACATGGAGATCGATCCCGGCAAGATGTACACGCTCCGCGAACTGGCCGAGGAGTTTCAGGTCAGTGAACGCACGCTCACCCGGAAGCTCGAGACGCAGGAACTCCGGGGCTACAAGGTGGGCGCTCAGTGGCGCATCAAAGGCCGGGACTGGATGAGCTTCAGCGGGGTGGTGCAGGGGCCGCACGTGTACGTGGTCGCCAACGCCAAAGGCGGTGCCGGAAAGAGTACCTTCACGGCCAACCTCGCCGTTCTGAGGGCGCAGGAGGGCCGCCGGGTGCTCCTGCTGGACCTCGACCCGCAGGGACACCTGGCAACGCTCCTGCGCATGCCTGTGGACCCCAGCCGCACCACTGCACAACTGCTCGACGAGGAACTCCGGCTCGGCCGCACCCACCCGCAGTTCCAGGAACGCTGGCGCACCCTGTGGACCGACCTGCTGCAACCGATCCCCCACGAGGGCGCGGATGACGCGCTCGGACGCGTCTTTCTGGTCCCGGCACACAACGATCTCCAGGACCTGGAGCGAGCCAACTTCCACCGCACCAAGCCGGTGGAATACGCGCTCAAGGAGGCCATCGCCGCGCTGAGTACGGTGAATCCGGACATCGACGAGATCTGGATCGATACCCCGCCGAACCTCGGGCCGCTGACGCGCAATGCCCTGATGGCCGGTCACTCGCTGCTTTCCCCCTTCGCGAAGAGCGACCTCGGTCTCGACGGACTGGAACGGCTGATGTCGCTGGTCGAACAGTACCTGGAATTCAACCCCTACCTGAGGATCGCCGGGCTGGCGATGAACTTCGGAAACCCGAGAACCATCATGCACGGCGAGATTCGCGAGACCATCCGGCAGCGGCCGCAGCTGGCGCCGTACCTGCTGGAGGCGTACGTCAGTGAGGCCGAGCGGTTCAACCAGGCGCCCCGGCTGGGACTGCCGCTGGTGCTGGCAGAGCCGAACAGCGTCAGCGCCAACGAGCTCCGGGCGGTGCTGGCCGAGGTGATGCAGCGTGCCGAGTAAACGCCAGCTCCTGGCGGAACGGCGCAGTCGGGTGGGGGAATCCGCCACGCCCGTGAACGTGTCGACCGGCCACCTGACGGCCGTCGAGAGAACACTGGTGGAGGATGGGGCGTCCGAGGACGTGGTGGCGTACTGGATCCCGCTGGACGACCTGGAACCCAGTCCCTTCCAGTACCGCTACACCCTGGATGAGGGCGCTGTGGAGGCCCTGGCCCAGTCGATCCAGGCGCAGGAGCTCTACCAGCCGATCACGGTGCGCCCGACCGGCCAGCCGGGGAGATACCAGGTGGTGCTCGGGCACCGCCGGATGGAGGCGTTCCGGCGGCTGAAGCGCACGGCTGTGCCGGCCATGATCCGCGAGTACGACGACCTTCAGGCGCTCCGGGCGATGCTGGACGAGAACCTCCGCCGGGAGGACGTCAACCTGTTCGAACAGACTGAAGGTGTGGTCCGGCTGGTGGCCGTCAGCAGTGGCCGCCCTGGAGACCCGGTCGAAGTGACCCGCCGCCTGCTGGGGGAGATGCGCACCCAGATGAAGCTGAACGGGCCGGAGGACCTGCAGGAACCGTACCTCACGACCAGTCGCCTGATCCAGGAGGTGACCGGCATGCCATGGCTGTCCTTCTACACCAACAGGATGCGGGTCTACAGCCTTCCTGCAGCACTCCAGAAGGCGGTCCGGGCGGGCATGCCCTACTCGCTCGCCCTGGCTGTCCAACGTCTCCCTGAAGACCGTCACACTGCTGCCCTGGCTTTCCTGGGTGCGCCAGCCGGCCCGTGGCGTTCGAGACAGGACCTCGTGGCCTGGGCCGCGGAGGAACGTGAACCCCAGAGAGGCTACCTGGACCGGCTCCAGGGGCTGGGACGACAGTTGGACCGGCGTCAGCTGACACGCGCCGACCAGGCTCAGGTCGAGAAGCTTCTGAAACGGCTTGAAGGCCTGTTGCAGTGAAGCAGAAGCGGGATTCTGAAGGCCAGCAGATGTCCTGAAGAACTCGTGTCGATGTCGACACGACCCCTCCGAAACGCGTTGAGCTCGGGTGTGAAGTGGGGGAGTTCTGCCTCTCCTACCGCGCGCCCGATGTTTCAGTCCCTTAGCAGGGAGATGGCCTATGACCGCCAGCGCGAAGAACCGCATCGCGGCGACCGCCGGTCAGAAGTTTCAGTCCCTTAGCAGGGAGATGGCCTGTGACGCCCCGGTGGACGAATGGACCAAGTGGAGCGACTAGTTTCAGTCCCTTAGCAGGGAGATGGCCTGTGACCAGCCGAAAGCGTCCACGCCCGCCGCAGCCACCAGTTTCAGTCCCTTAGCAGGGAGATGGCCTGTGACGGCAGGCAGAGGTCCAGACCTACCGCGTTGTGGAGGTTTCAGTCCCTTAGCAGGGAGATGGCCTGTGACTGGTGCGGGCACAGCAACGGCTATTACAGCGAAGTTTCAGTCCCTTAACAGGGAGATGGCCTGTGACATCGTCAACCGCGTCATGAGCGCGGATGAGATGTTTCAGTCCCTTAACAGGGAGATGGCCTGTGACGTGGAGCATTGAGCGATAATTCCCCGGCATCTGGTTTCAGTCCCTTAGCAGGGAGATGGCCTGTGACGTGGTGGTGAACAGCGGTTGCACCACCAGCACCGTGTTTCAGTCCCTTAGCAGGGAGATGGCCTGTGACCCTCGCCAACCACATGGGCGGTCCGGCCCGCCGGAGGTTTCAGTCCCTTAGCAGGGAGATGGCCTGTGACTCACCAGTACGTCATTGGCCTGGCCACCGCCAGTTTCAGTCCCTTAGCAGGGAGATGGCCTGTGACAGGAGGGGGAGAAGGCGCACTACCGCGAGGTGGGTTTCAGTCCCTTAGCAGGGAGATGGCCTGTGACGCCTGCACTAATACCGCTAGCTTTACCTCTGCTGTTTCAGTCCCTTAGCAGGGAGATGGCCTGTGACTCCTGAAGTACGCCGAGGAGCAGGGCTGGGAACTGTTTCAGTCCCTTAGCAGGGAGATGGCCTGTGACGAGCAATCCAAGATGTCTGCGCCAGCGCAGACGAGTTTCAGTCCCTTAGCAGGGAGATGGCCTGTGACCAGCACCTGGAGCTTCTACCGCTTCGCCACCATCAAGTTTCAGTCCCTTAGCAGGGAGATGGCCTGTGACTGAGGACATGGTGCGTATGGCGGAAACCACGGTGTTTCAGTCCCTTAGCAGGGAGATGGCCTGTGACCGTTGGGCGTGCCGCGCTTCGCCAGCTCGCGGACGTTTCAGTCCCTTAGCAGGGAGATGGCCTGTGACACCCGACCGCTTTCTTCCCCACGCCCGCCACCGTTTCAGTCCCTTAGCAGGGAGATGGCCTGTGACACAGCGAGGTGTACGCCACGCAGACGCTCAGTCGTTTCAGTCCCTTAGCAGGGAGATGGCCTGTGACGGACCCGCTGGAAACTGTCATGCTGCACGCTCTTCCTGATCCCCTCTCATCACATTGCATACCCGGTATGCACCGATGTCGCGGTTCAGGACCTCGAACACCCTCACTCTACCCTGTTTTTCCCGCGCTGGGACGGCATGCACGATGATCGCCCACCCCACGCCTCCCGCTCACCTGCCCTGCACGCCCTCCAGGTCAGCCCGCAGGCCTCGTTTTGTACCCGGTGCAGGAATCGTATGCACGTCGTCGTGCACCACCCGTGGCCCCGGACGAACTCCTTCCAGCCGCAACCGCACCACACCCCCCGGGTCGCACGACGATCCCGTCACCGCAGCAGGTCCGGGCATCCTGTCGGGGCCGTGGGGTCAGCTGGCGGCGTCATGGGATCCTGGCTGGCCAGCCAGGATCCCATGAGGTTCTGGATCAGTCGTGGGCCCGTGCGGCGGCGCGCAGGTCGGTCAGGGCCTGGTAGAACACTTCCCGGGCGCGGCGTTCCTGCCGGACGGTGACGCCGCACCGGTCGGGCAGGGTCCGTGCCGTGCCGTGAGGCAGGTGCGGGTTGCCGCGTCGGTCACGGGTCTGCAGAGCGTCAGGGGAGCGGGCCAGCAGGGCGAGGTAGGCGGCGCGCAGGCGCGTGACCTGCCCCGCGGTCAGGGAGGGGTCCGCGTGGCGGGCCTGCCGGTCGAAGTGCCGTTCCAGGCGGTGCAGGGTGTCGGTGAGACTGCGGGGGTGCGGGTCCTGAATGTCGGGGGGCGGGACGCTCAGGTGGTCGAGGTGCGTTTCGGGCAGCCGGTGTTCGCGCTGGTCGTGCAGGTGCCGCTGGTGGTGGGCGCGCGAGTCGTTCAGTGCGAAGGCCAGCAGGAAGCGTTCGAAGCTGCCTGCGGCCGCGTTGAAGCTCAGGACGGCCAGGCCGACGAGCAGGGGCGTCTGGAACAGTTCGCTGACGGCTTCGAGGGCGTGTTCGGCGGTGACGGGCGCGATGTCCTGGTCGCCGTACGTCCGCTGGCGGGGGAGGGGGCGGTGGCCGGTGATCTGCTCGGCGAGGAGGGGGTACACGAAGGCCTGGACGCTGGGCACGACGGGCCGGGTGGCCGTGTCGATGTCGGTGCGCAGGTCGGCGGGGGCGTCCACGAAGGCGGCGAGGCGGAGCTTGTCGGTGGGCGTCGGGTGGGTGAGGCGGGCGGCGTCGGCACGGTAGCGGTGTCCGCCGTGCGTGGTGGGGAGGGGAACGGGCGTCAGGCGGCGGTGCAGGCTCTGCTGGCACGTGAGGATCACGGCGGGAATGAGCGGGCAGACGAACTCGGCGGACAGGGCGTGAAGGTGTTGGTGTGACATCGCCCGCAGGCGACGGATGGACCTGCACAGCCTACCGGCGGGCGGCCGAGCCCGGCAATGCGCGTGTTGACGTACGCCGGTGCACGTAGTCGGGCGGCCCGCAGTGATGCGGGCCGCCCGTGGGGGTGGGAGGTCAGGGTGCCGTGGGGGGCGGGATCACGTCTCGGCGAGTGCCTGGAGCGTGGCGTGCCAGGGGAGTTTCCTGAACTCCTTCGGCTCGATGTTCTGCAGCGGGAGGAACTTCTGCAGGATGCCCTGTGCGGCCTGCCGTGCCTGCGCGGGCGCGAGGATGCCCTGTTCGGCTTCGGTCGCGAGTCGGCTGGCGGCCTGCCAGATCCGGCTCTGCCGGTTCCGGAGGTCCTGCAGGGTCCAGCGGGCGTTCGGGGCGAGCACGACGCTCAGCCAGGAGGGCAGGGTCGCGGTGACCTGCGGGGCGGCGGGGGCCGGGCTGCCGGTGTCGCTCGGGGTCGTGGGCGACTGCACCTCGAACCGGCCGAAGCCGCTGCTCGTCTTGGCGCCGAGCCCTTCCTCGGCGAGGGCCCGCGTGAGGAGTTCCGTCACGGCCCTGAGCGCGTCGCGGCCCTCGTCGTCCGGTGGTGCGCTGAGGATGACCGTGAAGGTGCCGCTGACGCTCAGGAACGGGACCGGGACCGGCTCGTCCCAGTCGGCGGGGGGGACGTCGCTGCCGCCGTAGTACGCCTGATGGTGGACTGTCATGACCTCGCGGTGCAGGTGCCACTTCCCGGGCACCGGGAGCGCGTCCTGAAACGTGACGAGGCCCGCTTCCTCGGTCCAGCCGAACACGCGCCGGAACGGGCCGTCCGGGCGGGCGCGGTCCCAGCCCTCGTAGTGCCGGGCCGCGAACGTCGCCGTGAGGCCTTTCAGGGCGCTGCCGGGCAGGACCGGCACGCCGTAGGTGTGGTGCGTCGAGAGGCTGTTCTCGAGGGGGCTGCCGGTGCCGAGTCCCACCACGGTGCGGCCGCGGGTGGTGACGGTCAGGACCTGCACGTGCCGTCCGCTGGCGGTGGCGGCCCGCTGCCAGCGGGCGTGGCTCGCCTGGTACCCGGCCGGATGGTCGGCGCGCGTGTTCCCGAAGCGGTTCACCAGGGCCGTGACCAGGGCGTCCTTGGCCGCGTTCTTCTGTGCCGGGTCGGCGGCCGGGAGGTAGCGCGCCAGGGCGAGCCCCAGGTGCGTGACGTCTTCCGGCCGGACCGAGCGGAGCGGGTCGCGCAGCGTCTGGGTCATCCCTCCACCTCTTCGCCCGGTTCGACCTTCAGGATGCTGGACGCGAGGCGCTTGAACCACGTCGCGGCGAGCAGGGCCTCACGGGTCAGCATCAGGTAGCTGGCGGGGTCGCTGTCGGTCCGGGATTCCGCCAGCAGCTGCTCGCGCCGCAGGGACGGGCGACCGGTGGCCTCGCCGACCGTCGCGGCGAGGTGGTCGAGCAGCGGCACGTCGTACGCCCTGGCCTTCTGGTCCGTGAACGCGAGGGCCTGCGCCAGTCCGGAGGAGCGGATCAGGAACGGCAGGTTCAGGGCGAGCACACCGTACTTCTTGTGCTTGTCGTTCGGGAGGGCGCTCACCTGCCGGTACGCGCTCTGGGCGCGCTGCTGGTCGCGGTTCACCGTGCACCGTCCAGGTCCAGGCGCAGGCTGCACAGGCCGCGTCCCGTGCCGGCCTTCCCGCCGAACTGCGCGTAGCGGTGCGTGCCGATCCGGCCGAGCACCTCGGCGGGCGGGAGGGCGCGGCCGTCCCGGCTCGTCTCGGCGCGCATCAGGCCGAACAGGACCGTCTCGGCCGGGAGGGACTCCTCGTACCACAGGGCGCCCCGGTCGACCGTCTTGGTCTGCTCGTTCAGCCGGATCCGGGCGTTCACCTCGGTGGCCAGTTCCGCCGCGAGGGACAGCTGGGTGTCGTCCAGCACGCACAGCCGCTGGCGCAGCGAGGTGGCCGCGTCCTCGTCCCCCAGCAGCGTGCCGAGCGCGGCTGCCCAGGCGTCGGCGGCCCTGACGTCGTCCGCGGCCGTCAGCTGCCAGTCGTCGAGCAGCACCGCGGCCGTCTTCGGGAGCTTCAGGACGCTGTCGCCCGTCAGCAGCGCCTGCCCGGACGTGACCGTCGGGACGGCCGGGAGCGGGGCCGTGCCGCTCACCGCAGCGTCGCGCCGCAGCCGGGCGAGCAGCGCGGGGCTGGTGGCCCACGCCCACGTGCCGGCCACGGACCGGACCGGGAACAGCAGGAGGCGCGCGTCGGTGACGCTCAGGGCGCCCGCGAACTCACTCGCGTGTCTGGGGTCGGGCCCGAAGACGGCCGCCTGGTCCTCGCGGCCGCCGAGCGCGTCCCGCAACACCCCACGGACGCTGCTGCCCGGCACGAACGGCAGGCCGGTCGCCCGTTCCCGCGTGACCGGCAGGTCGATGTCTCCCACGCCCTGCCCGGTCCCGGCATGCAGCGGCGTCAGGGCGTGGAGGGTGTAGAGGCGGGTGAGCGGCGCGGTCGGGGGAAGGATGGTCATTTGGTCGTCTCCTCGAGGAACTTCAGAAAGGCGGCGGGGATGTCAGGGTCGAACCGGGCCGGGTCGTCCTTCGGAGCGGGGACCTTGAGGGCCTCCGCTTCCTCCTTCGTCAGCAGGTGCTGCACGGCGTCGGTCCCGCGGAATTTTTTGAGGATCAGGTTCGAGAGCGGGTCGTTCCTGTGCGCGGCGCGCTGCAGGACGGTGGCGAGCAGCAGGCCGCCCGCGGCGGGTCGCAGCAGGACCGGGCTGGCGAGGCGGTCGGTGTTCTGGCCGCGCAGCGTCGTGTCGCCCGGGTCGCCCTGCCTGCTGTGGTCGTTCCGGTCGCCCTTGAACTGGAAGATGATCGGCAGGCCGAGGGCCGCGCGGGGGAACTTGCGTGCCTGGGTGACGGGCTGCGCGTGCGCCGGTGCGGCGTTGCCCGTCAGTCGCCGGATCTCGTCCGGTTCCGGCCAGTAACTGCGTCCCGCGTGCGACGTGCCGGGCCTGCGGAACTGCCGGAATTCCTGGTAGCGGTCCAGCGCCTCGTTCCAGGCGGACACCGCGTCCGGGTACCCGTCGACGATGACAGTGCGTTCACGCCGGAGGTCGAGCTGCGACACGCCGGCCGGTGCGGTTCCCGCCAGGACGTGCCGGGCCAGTGACCGGCGCAGGTCGGCGGGCGATTCCGTCTGCCCGGTGACGGCCAGCGCTCCGAACCCGCGCCGCGTCCTCGCGCCCACCCCTCCGAAACTCACCCACGCCCACAGGGCCGCCTCCAGGTCGGCCCGCACGCCCTCGGCGTCCTGGTGGGGGGCGCTTCCCAGGCGGTCGTCGCTCACCGTGAGGGTCACCTGGAACCGGACGCCGCTGCGCATGGGGGCCGCGTCGATTCCCTGCCGGCGGTTCTCGGCGAAGGGAAAGGCGGCGTACGCGGGCGGCCGGACAGGGCGTCCCGGTGTGACTCCGGTGTTCAGGGTCGTCACCGTGACCTGCACGCGCGACGGGCCGACGTCCGCGCTGCCCTTGTCGAAGGTGGCGGCCGTCCCGAACAGCCACGCCTCGTCGCGCCGCATCTTCGCGAGGCCGTCCTTGCCGTAGCGGCCCGCACGGGTGGCGCGCCACCAGAAGCGCAGGTGACCGCGGACGCTCTTGGCACTGACCGGCTGCTGCTCGTCGAGGTGCCGCGCGACGGCGCCGCCGCCCACCATGGGGGTGATGATCTCCAGGTCCCGCGTCAGGTGCAGCCCGGAGTCGGTCTTCCGGTTCAGTTCGAAGCGTGTCATTCGTCTCCCCACGCGCCCACCACGGCCAGACCCAGGCCGTCGAGGCGGTCCTGCTCGTTGTCGCTGACGGCACTCCACCAGGTGCGCTGCACCCACGCGCGGCGCTCCTCCGGCGTGCCGCCGAGGCTCAGGTGGTACACGCTGCCTTCCGGAGCGAGGCGCCGGGTGGGTTTCGGTGCGCGTTCCTTCAGGTCCCAGCCGCTGAGCGTGAGCGGGCGGCCGACGGCAGCCGCCCGCAGCACCGGCTGGACGACCGGGTCGTGGAGGAGCGTGAAGTCCTGGTCATGGACCGGCCGGGCGGGTTTCCAGCCGTCCCGGAACGCGGCCGGGGTGAGCAGCAGCACCCGTGCCCGGCCGGTGCGTGCCACGGCGTCCAGCACCCCGTCCGGGCAGGCGGGCCAGGTCGGGCCCTGTCCGGGACGCAGCACGCTGAGGCGCCGCTCCCCGCCGAACGGGACGGCGCCGGTCGGCAGTTCCGCGTTCGTGCGGAAACTCAGCCCGAAACGCTGCCCGGCACGGCCCGTGAACTCCAGGCCGCTCGTGCCGAAGAGCAGGCCCTCGGACGCCGTGCCGGTCGCGGGGTCCAGGCTGACGTGCGTCCGCTCGTCCTGGTCCAGCCGGACGCCGTCACCCAGCCGGACCTCCTTGCGTTCCAGCAGCCACGCCTCGAAGGCCGGCCACGGCCAGAACTGCGGGAGGACACCGGGTTTCCCTTTCGGTTCACCGGACAGCACGAGCGGCAGGAGGTCCTCGGCGTCATTGTCGAGCAGCACGCCCGGTTCCGGCGCGGCCGGCTTCAGGCGGTGCAGCCGGGACGAGGACCGGTCACCGAGCAGGACGGCGTCCCGTGGGGCCGGAGCGTACAGGCGGGGGACGCCGTCGTCGTCACCGAGTTCGGTGAGCAGGGGGCCCTGCAGGGTGAGCGTCATCAGTTCGGGAATGCTCCGGGGGTCGAAGCTGCCGTTCCGGCTGCCGTGCAGGGTACGGATCAGGCCGATCAGCGTGGTGGGCGGCACGAACGGCAGGCTGCGGGCGCTGTCGCCCGGACCGAAGGCGCGGCCGTCGCGGATCAGCAGCGGGTCGTGCGGTTCCAGCAGGGTGGTCCGTGGATGGATGGGGTCCGGCATATCAGCTCGCCTCCTGGGCGGTCGTGGCGGGCGGCATGAGGCCCGCCTGGGCCTGTGCGCGGGCGAACACCTGCGCCACGATCAGCTGGTCCGAGAGGGACCGCAGCGGCAGGTGCTCCCGGGCGGGCGCGCGCTCGACGACGTCCGTCACGCCCCCCTCGGCCGTCAGGAGGGCCGTCAGCGTGCCGCTCACGTCCTTCGTCAGCCAGGCCGCGCCCCGCTCCGCCTTCTTGCGCGCGAGGACCCGTTCGAGTTCCGCTGCGGCGAGCCCGGCCGGTGCGGACGCGCCCAGGTCCCTGGCGAGGACGCGCACGTCGTACGCGAGTTTGCCGGGCAGCGCGTCCTGCAGGAAGAACCCGCTCAGCGTCTGCAGCTGCCGGTCGAGCGCGCCCCAGTGGCCGCGCACGTGGAGCGGCGCGCCGCTGCGGCGGCGGAGCGTCACGGCGAGCGCGTTCTTGCCGGGGACGTCCTTGGCACGCTTCTCGGTCTGCCGCACGGCCCGCAGGGTGTCCTGCAGCGGCGTGAGGAAGTGCGCGATCACGAGCCCGCCGCTCAGGGTGGCGTCCTCCCCGAAGTCCCCGAGATGCTGCCGGTAACTGCCTGCGAGGGCCGCCGCGCACGCGAGCGCCGTGTGCAGCGGCAGCAGGGCGAGCACGTCGTCCCCGCCCGCGTAGATCAGGCTGCCCTGCGCGTCCCGCACGATCCGGCCCGCCTGCCCCGCGAACGCCGACAGGGCGCGCGACAGGGCCGCGTGCCGGTCCGGACCGCGGGCCGCCTCCCGGTCGATCAGGCTGCCCATGCTGTCCCCGTCCGCCTGGAAGACCGCGTAGTACGGGTCCGGCGGGACCGTCCCGAACACGGGCGTCGCGGCCGGATGCGCGCGCAGGAACCGGTCGAGCGCCTCCTGCGCGCGGCGCTCGGCGGCCGCCGCGTCCGGCTGCCCCTCGACGAGTTCCCGTAACCGCGAGCCGTACAGCATCCGCCCGTCGTGCCGGCCGAGCACCCGGTCGCCGCCCACACGGGGATGCACGAGGTCACTCGACACCCCGACGTCCTCCAGGACCGCGAGGTACCTGTCCCAGTCGCGACGGACGGCATCCGGGTCGGCGAGCCCCAGCCGCGCGAGGTACGGCTGGGCCGCGACGTGCGAGGTGCTCATGAACCGCTGCTCGGCCACCTCGCCGCGCAGGCCGAGCCGTTTGACGAGGCCGGGCGCGCACAGCTCCTCGCCCACCCCGATACCGGCCCGCGTCCTCGCCCCCTCGGAAAGCCGCTGGTACGTGACGCTCTCCCGCTGCCCGTCGAGCGCGGACTTCGGCACACCGGCGCCCCACGTGACCGGCGCGAAGTCACGGGTGTTCTTCCGGGCCGCCAGCGCCCGTTCCGCCTGCTGCCGCGCCTGCGCGTACCCGGCCGTCAGCTCCGCGGCCGCCCAGTAGCATTCGAGCAGGTCCTCCAGCTGCAGGGTCGCCCGGTCGTCCGGTCGGTCGAGCGGCCCGTGCGAGAACGCGTTCCGGGCCAGTGCCAGCACCGCGTCCCGCGCTGCCTGCACCGCCCGCTGCGCCAGGACGCGCAGGTCCTCCTCGGAGGCCGTGACGACGGCGAGGATCTTGTTGCTGACGTTCCCCCGCGCGTCCTCGCCGGCGTCGAGCGTCTCGGCCGCCGGGAAGATCAGCTGCGCGCCCTGGGCACGCAGGGCCTGCGCGGCCGCCAGGCTCGCCTGGGACAGCAGGTACGAGCCGAACCACAGGTCACGGGTCCGGCGGGAGGCCACGATGAAATCCTGGACCGGGCCCAGGGACAGTGCGAACACGTACGTCAAGACACACCTCGGTCGAGTGAGAAGAACGCCGGAAGGTCCTCCGGGAACCGTCGGACGTTGGCCGGCTGGGGGGTCGGGTGTTTCGGGGACAGGCTCCACACGCTGAACGCGGCGCCGAGCGTGCCGGAACGGCGGACCGCTTCCGTCCAGGCGTGTCCGGGCGGATCGCCGGTCGCCCGGTACCCGCCGACGATCAGGGCGTGGGCGTGCAGGCCGCTGAGCCGCTCGGCGAGTTCGGAGGTCTGCAGCGTCTCACCCTCCGACTGCACGCCTTTGAGCAGGTCCCGTTTGGTCTCCATGAGCAGCAGGCGGCCGTCGTCGAGGACCGCGATGCCGTCCACCTCCCGCTCGAAGCCCTCCGGCCGGTGCGGGGACGGGAAGATCAGTTTCGTCGCCCAGCGCAGGTGCCGGACACGGCCCTGCGGTAACGCGTCCACCAGCCCGCGGATGCTGAGGTACTCCGCGGCGAGGCCCTCGTTGGCGGTCGCCGACGTGAACTGCCCGGGGAAGTGCCGCTCGACCTGCCGGCGGAACGCCGCGGCGTGCTCGTCGGTCATGCGCACGAACAGGTGCTCGGCGGCCTTCAGCACGGACGGGACGCCTGCGGGGACGGGAAGGCTCGACTTGATCTGCACGCCCCGTACCTGCAGTTCCTGCTCGAGGCTCAGGTGCCAGCCGGGCTCCCGTCCGTCCCCGACCCGCTGCTGCTGGGTGAACTCGGTGCGGACCGGGCGGACGGCGCGCGTGTTCGCGGCCCACTTCAGGGCGTGCAGGGCGAGCGCCTTCGTGCCGCCCGTCAGGTTGAGGGTGAGGTGCGCGTCCGGGTGTGCGTCCGCGATCCGCGTGAGCGCCTGCGCGAGCAGGTGCGGGGTGTTCTCGTCGATCCGGACGGTCCGCACCTCGCTGCCCGCCAGCTGCGGCGCGGCACTCAGGCCCGCCCGGACGTTCTCCGCCGTCCGCTGAACGCCGGCCGTGCCGAGCAGGTACACCCGGTCCGGCACCTCCTCCTGCGCCTGAATCCCGATGATGCCCGGCATCGGCTGCGCGCCGAGCAGCACCACGTACACCCGGCGCGTGGACGCGTCGGCCGCGGCGTCTTCCCGGGAGGGGGCCGTGGCCGACGCGTCCGGCCAGCGGAGCGGTTCGGGACGCCACTCGCCGCGGTCCGACACGATGCTCGCCCCGAGCTCCTGCTGAACGTACTCCAGCAGGCCGTCCCCGGACTGCGCCGGCACGAAGTCCGGCATGTAGAGCACCGGGGTCGCCAGCTGACCGCCGAGGTCCCGGGTGAGCCGGGCGAGCAGCCGCGCCCGTTCGTACCGGCTCCCCTGGAGGCGCATCGCCGGCGCGTCCCACACGACGTACAGGTGACTGTTCTGCGTGACCAGCCACGCGCCGAGCGGCCCCTTTTGATAACGGGCGTCGAGGGCGGGCACCTGCACGAACGGCACCTGCGACGGCACCTGCAGGATCCGGGCGAGCGACTCGGGCATGCGCCGCGCCGACAGCGTCACCTGCTTCAGGCGCCGGACGGCGGCCGGGAGGTACAGCTCCACGTAATCCCGCGTCGTCAGGTGCACCTGCACCCTGCAGGGTTCGTCCCTCGTGACGTCGTGGACCACGAGTCGGCTGCCGTGCGCGTCGACCGTGAACACGTCCGCGCCGTCCTGCAGGGCCCGGGCGAACAGCGGCGCGACCGACGGTTTGCTGCCGCCCGTGAGGTTCAGGGTGCAGTCCGCCAGCGAAATGCCCTGCAGGTCTGCGAGCGTGCCGGTCCGGACGCGCGCGCCTCGGGCCAGCAGCCAGTCCTGCAGCGCCTGCTGACGGGCGTGGACCAGGTCGTCCCTCGGCGGGTCGAGCAGCAGCAGCGTCTCCGTGCCGCGCCCGTGCCGGGCGTGCAGGAACCCGAGTGCCACCGGGGCCGGGTCGTTGCCGACCGTCGCGACGTGCATGACCATCTCAGGTCCCACCCGGGCGGGATGCGAGCGGCGGAGGGAGGAGGGGTATCGGCATGGGTCTCCAGTGGTTGCGTGGGGGAGAGGAGGGCCTCCCTGCGCCTTCCGGCGCGTGGAGGGTGTGGGCGGCGCGGCTCACCGGACCTCGCTGAGCGTCGCGCCGAGCCCGTACATGGTTTTCGCGCCGGTGCCGGCGAACGGTGCCAGGCGCGAGAGGGCCGCGAGCGCCTCGCCGCTGCGTTCGCGCGCGACCGTCACCTCGGTCCGTCCCGTGAACGCCCGCAGGCTCGCGCGGCGGCGGGCGCCGGGCACGTCCAGCATGACCGGTCGCGTCGTGTCGGCGCGCAGGCGCAGGTCGTCCGTCAGGTTCGCCCACACCTCGCGTCCGAACGGTCGCGGCGCGAACGCGTTCCATCGGCGCAGCAGCCCGTGGTAGATCAGCGTCGGGCGCGGTTCGCCGAGCGTGCGTTCGCCGCTGCGCAGCGCGGTCGGCGTCAGGAACGTCAGGTGCGCCTCGCTCGCCGTTCCGCCGAGCAGCGTGTCGTACGTGAACTGGCTGATCGACTGGCCCACGACGCGTCCGGCGAGGCGCGCCTCGCCGGACGCCGACGTCGGCAGCGGGAGCGGCAGCCCGGGCAGCGTCGCGTCGCGCAGCAGGTCCAGCAGGGTGTCGTCGAGGCAGTTCACGCGGAGCTGCACGGTCCGCGCGTCACCGGCGAGCACGCCACCGAACCCGTCGTGACGGCCGGTGTGCTGGGACACCGGACTGAGCTGAGCGTCGTGCAGCGCACGGGCCAGCGCCGGGTCGGCGTTCCCGATCAGGCCGTACAGCACGGCGTGCAGCGCGAGCATCGGGTTCCTCGGGGCGGGTCGGTCCAGCTGGTAGGTGAGGTGCAGGGTGGCAGGCAAGGGTCCTCCAGAGAGCATCGGCAACAGCACATGAACGGTGGTGAGGCGGAAGGAACGTCAGATCACGGTCACGGCGGAACGCCTCAGCACCTCCGGCGCTCCGCCCAGCGCGTGGCGCGAGCCTGTCGCCGCGTACACGAGCACGCTGTCCTCCGGGGCGATCAAGCGCTCCACCGCCCGCAGGCAGCGGGCCAGCGCGGCGGCGTCCAGCAGCAGCTCGAACACGCTGCGCTGCACCCGCCGGCCGCGCCGGGAGAGCAGCGCGGCAAGCTGCCGCCGCCGACGCGGGCACGGCGAGTCATACGACACCACGTACAGCGTCAGCACGCGCCGCCCCCAGGGTCCGGACGTGGCCGGACCACGCGCGGTTCATCCGCTCCCGCTTCACCCGCTCGCTCCGTTCACAGTGCCTCCGGCATGACGCCTGTTCTCATGGACTCCTATTCTGGCGGACGGAATTCCGCACGTGGGCTGCACTTGAGGTGCCGCCGCGGACCGGTGACGGCCGCTCAGCGGACCGTGACGGTGAACGGCAGGGTCAGCTGCACGTCGCTTCTGCCGGGGGCCGAGACGGTGAAGGTGACGTGGCCGGTCACGTCCGTCCCGACCGGCGGGCGCGACGTGAAGGTGAGCTGCAGGCATCCCTGGGCATTGATGGCGTTGTACATGTGGTCGAAGTAGTCTTTCAGCTGCGCGGCGTCGCTGGCCTTCTGGAAGAGCCCGCCGGTGCGGCTGGCGATCTGTTCGAGCGCCGTGAAGTTCAGCGTGTCGGTGCTGTCGAGCCCCACGGCGTACACCCGTACGCCGGTCTTCGCGGCGGCCGCGATCACCGCCGAGGGCGAGGTCAGGGACGTGCTGGAATTGTCGTCCCCGTCGGTCAGCACGAGGACGCTCCTGTTGCTTCCTCCGCTGGCCGAGAGCAGGGTGCCCGCGTCACCGATGGCGTCGTACAGCGGCGTCCCGGAGCCGGCGAAGGTGGCGCGCTCGACCGCCGCGCTCAGCAGCGCCTTGTCGCTGGTGAAGTCCTGCCACTGGTGCGCGACCTGCAGGCCGGCGCTCGCGGCGGTCCCGTCGTCGAAGGACAGGACGGCCGCACGGTCCTTCGGGGTCATGCGGTCCACGAAGGTCTGGGCGGCCTGCTGGCGGAGGTTGCCGGGGTCGGTGTCGGCCATGCTGCCGGTGCTGTCGAGGGTGATGGCGGTGGTGAGGACGTCCTGCGACTGGATCTGTCCGCACACCTGTGCGGTGGCCGCGCCGGCACTGAGGTCCGTCACGCGCGGCAGGGTGAGGGTGCCGGTCCGGACGATCCCCTGGGTGCCGTCGAGCGCGCTGACGCCCAGCTGATAGGTGCTGGCGTCGATCACGCGCACCCCGTTCAGGGTGGCGCTCGCGGCCGCAGGGGGATCCGGCACGACCTTGTCATTGCAGGCGGCAAGCAGCAGCGGGAGGCTCAGGAAGACGAGGGCGGTACGGAAACGGTCGGTCATGGGAACTCCTGGGTCAGGAAAGGAATGAACCTGTGGGCGTGGGACGGCGGTGCCGCGGACGGGCGGTGAACGGCCGCCGAAGAGCGGGTGAGGCACGGTGGACTCCGTGGGAGGGAGGTCAGAGGCGCGCGGTCAGGTCCCGGCCGTTCAGGCCGGTGACGGTCAGGCCGCACGTCTCGAGCACGGTGGCGAGTTCGGTGGCCGTCCCGCCGCAGGTCAGGTCGACGGTGAGGCCCGCCGCGTCCCGGGCGCGGACCAGGGTGTGCCGGACGTCCGGGTGTGCGGACAGGCGCTGCACCAGCGTGTCGGCCGCCGTGACCGTGACGGGGAACGGGATGTGCAGGCGGTACGTGTGGGCCGGGCGGGGTTCGCTCTGCAGGGCGAGCAGCACGGCGCCGGGCAGGGTCTCACCGGCCGTGCGCCCGACGTTGACGAGGGCGGTCCGCCCGGCGGCCGCTTCGGTCACGCCGAGGCCGCTGGCCCGGAAGTTGCGCCGGAGCAGCATCCGGAGCCTGGACAGGTCGATGACGTGCACGGTGAGGTGGGCGACGCAGGTGTGGGTGCCGCCTGTCACGGCGCGGTGCTCACCGGTGCTGGCCTCGCCGGTCACGAGGATGTCTGCGTTCAGGGCGCGCTGCACCGTGCGGAGGTGGGCGGGGTCGAGGGGCCGGTCCCGCAGCAGGGCCCGTGCGCTGAGCTGCAGTGCCGGCGCCTCGTCCGTCACGGTCAGGCCGGCGTTGCCCAGCGCGCGGCGGAGTTCCGCCTCGGCGACCGGGTCCGGCAGGCTGCGGTGCTGGACGCATTCCGGCACGAGCACCGCCACCCGGGTCCGCGCGAGGTCGGGCCGGGCCGTGATCAGGGCCCGTTCGGCCACGCCGTGCGGGAGGGCCACGACGGCGGTCAGGGTGACGCCGTCTCCGGACATGTCCTCCCGGACGATCCGGACCACGCGGGCGAGGTCGTCGGGCACGGTCCGGCGCACCTGCCGGGCCAGTGGGGTGCCGGGCTTGACGGTGAGGGCCAGCAGGGCATCGACACCGAGGCGGACCGCCTGGTGGATCGCGTCGGTTCGGGTGGGGGCGGTCACGGTGATCTCCACGCGGACCTCCGGGAGGGGAGACGACGGGCCGGGTGCGGTGAGGGGGCGGGCGAGGGTGGGCGCGGGGCGGGTCATGACGCGGCCGTGAAGCGGTGTCTCATGTCCCGTTCAGGCTAGGTCCACGTCCCGCGACAATGGCGTCAAAAGCGAGTCCAGTCGCGCTGAGTCCGGTGAACAGGCCCGCCCCGGCCGCGAAACGCGGGCCGCGACCCCTCCACACCGCCCACCAGCACGGCACGCCGCCGCCCCGACCCCGGGCCGGACGTTCGTTTCCAACCGGTTCCCGCCTACAGGTAGGACGGAACGCTCCGTCCCGGGATTCAGGCAGCCCACCCTGCCCGGAGGCCGCCATGCGCCACGCCCTGCTGATCACCCTCGTCACCCTGCTCCTCACCGCCACCGCCTCGGCCCGCGACGAGGGCGGCGTCAAACCCACCTCCATCCCCGTCACGGCCGGACCCTGAACCCCCGGCTCCCGGCGGGCCGCCCCTTCCCCGGCGGCGGCCCGTCAGGCATGCTGGGAGCGTTCATGACCCGTTCATCCAGCGACCCGGTGCTGCCCCTCTACCTCGACGTCTACGCCCTCACCCAGGCCGGTGCGTTCCAGCAGGCCCTCGACCTGCTGGACGCGGCCACCGTCCGGCAGCCCCGTCACCACCACCGCCAGCGCGGGTACGCCCTCCACAACCTGTACCGGTACGAGGAAGCGCACCGCGAGATGTCGGACGCCCTCACCCACTGCGAAGGCAACGCGCGCGGCTCGGTGTTCGCCGACTGGGCCGTGATGTACATGCGCGAACAACGCTACGAGGAAGGCTACACCTGCTACCACCAGGCGCTCGCCCTCCTCACCCACCCGGAAGCGCGGGCCCAGGCGCTGTACAACCTCGGCTGGACCCACCTGAGACGCGGCCACCCCCAGCACGCCCTGCAGTACCTCGAGGAAGCCCTCACCCTGATCCGCCGTTCCCGGGACGCCGACGCCCGCTGGTGGCTCACCTTCGTCCGCTGTGGACTCGCCCTGCACGCCCGGCTGACCGGAAACTGGACCCTGGCACTGCAGCGGGCCGCCCAGGCCGTCCGCGAAGCCGAGCCGGGCCGCGCCGAAGTGTTCGCGCTGCACACGCTGGCCTCCACCCAGCGGCTGCACGGCGACCTGGAGACCGCCGCCCTCACACAGGCCCGGGCCGTCCGGCACGCCGGGGAAGGACAGGCCACCCTCACCGAAACACTGCACGACCAGCTCATCGCCCTCCAGCGGGCCCGACACGCGGGCACACCCCACGACCCCCGGACACTGCGGGACCTCATCCCTTCGGCCGCGCCGTACGACGCCTGGCGCGGCCGACTGTACCTCGCGCAGCACGCGCTCGACACGGGCGGACCCGCCGAGGCGCTCGTCACGCTGCGGGCCGCCCTCGACGTCCAGGAACCGTACGTGCTGCTCGACGAGGCGCCCGCCCTGAAGGACCTCTACACCTTCGGCCGGTCGCACGGCCTCGACCTGCCCACCGCCACCCCCCCCCTCGACCCGCACCTCCACCTCACCGTGCGCGGCGCCGCCGCCCTCAGCCTCGACGGTCACCGCCTGCCGGCCGAAGAGGTCCTGCCGGTCGGGGTGCTGCTGTACCTGCACCTCGAGGGACCAGCCACCCCCGAGACCCTCGCCCGCGCCCTGATCGACCTCGGCGACGACGAACTGAACCGCGGCAAGAACCGCGTCCGGGCCGCCCTCAAGGACCTCGCGTACTGGACCGGCAGCGACGAGATCGTGCAGCGCTCCGGCAGGACGTACCTCCTCCACCCGGCCTGGACCGTCACGAGCGACGTGGCCACCACCGGACCGGGCCGGGTCCTGGCCGAACTCTACGGCCCCTGGACCGCCCGGTTCCACACCGACTGAGGAGCGGAGATCGGTGCAGGTCCCGGCACTCCTGCCCATGACCGGCACAGCGCCGCACGGGAACCCCGACCCGCTGTCGTCGCCTCAATACCGTACGTTCCGGTGCTCGCAGGCCGGCAGCTTCGCGTTCCGCCCGGCTGCACGCCAGGAGCTCCGCTCACACCCGTGCGAACCGGGCGCGGCCCTCACGCGAGAGCGTCCAGCCAGTCGAGCGGCGCATCCAGACGGACGGGCGGCCCGGCCTCCCGCACGTCGCTCGTCCAGGTCCAGTGCGGCGACAGGGCCAGCCGGCCGCGCCGCAGGGTCACGGCCCGCGGTTCACCGAGCAGGCCACGCACGCGCGAGAGGTGGTACTTCACCTGCGCGTACACCTCGGACCTGTCCCCCTCGTCGAGCACCGCGTCGGCCACCACAGGCCATGGGGACGGACCGCACTCCACCAGGTACGCGAGCAGCGCCAGGCTCCGCGCGTCCCCGTGAAGCGGAACGAACCGGCCCGCCACGTCCAGCCCCGGACGACCGCGGACGATCACCCGGATCGTCAGGTCCGGCACGTCCGGCAGCCGCAGCCGCAACGCCTCCCGGACGCGCGGCAACCTCCGGGTCTCGTCGAGCACGGCGAACGGCGTGACGCCCGCGGGCCACACGGGCGTCACACCGTTCCGCAGGAGCCCCTCCGCGTCGATCAGCGCCAGCCGGTGCAGCACCTCCGGACGCAGCAGGTGATCGTCCGGTCGGCCACTGCCGGGCGTGACCAGGTCGAGCAGCGCCGCCACGTCCGCCTCATGCCCGAGCGGCCCGGCCAGCCGAAGCGCGACGTAATGATGCCGGGTGGCGACGATCGCGTCCCCCGCCAGCCTCCACGCGGTCGCCAGAGACAGCGCCGCATGAAATTCCGCCCAGGCGTCCTCACTGCACTCGTGGGCGGCCCGCGCACGCTCGGCCGCCGACGTGTACAGGCCGCGCACCCGGTCCGCCGCACTCAGGCCCGTCAGCAGCCGCGGCAGCTGGGCACGCGCCGCCCGCTGACGGCGACACAGCGCCAGCCCCTCCTCGAAGAGTCGCGCCCCCTCCGTCACCTCCCCGCCCTCCAGGGCCGCCCAGCCGAGATCATGCAGGATCGCGGCCCGGTCCGCCACCGCCCCGCGCGACGTGAGCCGCACCATCCACGCCTCCGGCGGCACCTTCCAGGACCACCCGGCGGGCGGGTGCAGGTCACTGCCTTCCGGCATCCAGCGGCCGAGCGGAGGAACGAGCGGCGTCACCCGGCCACCGGGAGAGGGAACGGGACGCGCCGCGGAACGGGAAGACGGACGGAACGGGCAGAAGACAGGATCACGCTCCCCGCATTCTTCCATTCCGCCCGCCCGTGGTGAGCGGCAACTGCCGCCGGGCCGATCACCGCACCGGGATGTTCTCGAACTCCAGACCGCCGAAGAACATGAACGGCACACGGCTCAGGCCCGCCGGAGCGGCGAAGAGGACGCTGATCGCTCCGCTCTGCTGCGCGGGCAGCGGGACCTTCACGCTGTACGGGCTGTTCTGACCGCCCGCCGTGAGGCTGCGCGCCCCGTACCAGCGCCCGTCCGGCGCGAGGTACTGCGCGCCGTCACCATCGAAGTTCAGGTTGTACCCGGCATCGGTGCGGTTGGTGAGCGTCACGTCGCAGCGCAGGCCCCCGTCCACGACGCTGCACTTCTCGACCTTGCCGGCGTAGTCGCGGACCCGGTACCGGTCGACGAGGTCGCCGGGCGCGTTGAGCTGACGGGTGCCGGACGTCTGCGTCACCGGCAGGTTCCGGAACACCGTGTTGTTCAGCTGCAGGTACGGAATGAAGGTGTCGGCGGCCGGCAGGTTGAAGGTCACCTCGCTCAGGACCGTACGGTGTGCCGGGACCGTGCTGCTGACGCCGTACCGTCCCTGTGTGCCGCCGAGCGTCACGCCGGACGCCCCGAAGACCAGGCCGCGGCGCGTGACGAACGACGTCCCGTCACTGGAGGCACTCTGCACCCTGAGGTTCTCGTCGGTCTTGTTGGTGACGGCGAAGGCGCAGGTGACGTCCGCGTTCCCGCGCACGCAGTCGAGGAGCGCCGTGCTGAGCTGCGTGCCGTCCGCCTGCAGGAGCGGCTGGCCGGGCGCGTTGACGGGCGGCTCGTCCGGCAGGTCCTGCGCGAGCGGCACGTCCCTGAAGACGGCGTCCCCGACCTGCAGGGTGCTGATGGTCCTGACGCCCTTGGTGACGTTGTAGTTCAGCTGACCGCGCACGCTGACGCCCACCGGGATCACCTGCGTGACACCGTACCGGTCCTCGTACCCGCCGAAGATCACGCTCTTGGCGTTTACCACGCTGGTGTCCGGCAGCGTCACGGTGTCACGCTCGGACGTCAGGTTCACCCGCAGCGGCACGGTGCCGGTGTTGGTGAGCACCACGTTGCAGCCGGAGTCCGTGCCGCTCGACGCCCGGAAGCACGTCTCCAGGGTGACGTTCAGGGCGCCCCAGGTACGCGTGCTCTGCGCGTGGGCGAGATCGGCGGCGGCGAGCAGGGCGGCGGTGAGCAGGGGGACGGACAGGCGCATGAAGTTCCTCCGGGGATGCAGGGAGCGGAGAGCCGCGTGGCGACTCCTGGGACGTGGGACCAGCACCGCTCAGGGTAGACACGCCACCCGCGACATCGGCACAGGAAGCGAGTCCACCAGCCGCGCCGTTCTCCCACGGTCTCCACCCGAACCCCGCGAGGCCAGCCGAGCGGAACGCGAAGCCGCCGCCCGGCCGCCAGCACCGACACGTCCGGCCCAGGGCCACGAAAGCAGGCAAACGACCGCCCCCGCAGCCCTCTGCCCGTCATGGCCCCCGATCCGCCCGGAAGGGAATGCCGGGGATGCCGGGGGCAGCACTGGCACCCCACCGGACTCGGATCAGACCTCGATGCCCAGCAACGCCGCCACCTCACCGAGCTGCCGGATCCGCGACGACCCCGGCGTCAGCAACGCCGACCGCCGACTCTCGTCCCGCACCCGCGCCGTCCGACTGCTGCTGACCCTCACCCCATGATGCGCCAGGTCATTCCGGTGCTCCGACAGCGTCTTCCACAACCCCAGAAACTCCACGGGCGGCACCGTGAACGCCGCCGGACCGGACCGGACCTCCTCCGCACTCACCCCGTGATGCGAGGCGACATCCCGGTCCCTGGAAATCCCCGCCCACACCTCCAGAAACCCCTCCGGCGGCCGGACGAACGCCACCGGCACCTCATCCCCCGCCGCCCTCGGCTCACGCTCCGCCCGCTCCAGCGACGACAGGAACCGCGACGCGCTCTCCTGCGTCCCGACACCCAGATCGATGTCGCCCGTACTGAACCAGATGAACGCCTGCAGCATCCACTCCCGCGCCAGCGACACCGCCTGCACGTAATGGTCCCGCTCCGCGTACCACATCACCCGGCGGTACAGGCCCTGCAGCACCTCCAGCCCGCCCGCCGAACGCTCCACCGCCAACGGCGCCACCGTCCGCTCTACCTGCTCCACCACCAGCCGGAACGGACGCTGATGCGGCCGCACCTCCTGCCGCTGCACCTCCCGCAACGCCTCCAGCACGTCCGTCGCCGCCCCACCGATGTCCACGTGCCGGTTGTACGACAACGCCTCCGACAGCAGCTTCATGTGCCGCGCCGCCGCGTTCAACGGCGAACGCACGTCCATCATCAACTGCGTGAGCTTCCGCGCGTCCCCCGTCTCCCCGAACCGCCCCGCCGCCTCCGCCCAGTCGAGCAGCCGCACGAACGGCGTCAGATCGAACGCCGGCGTCGCCTCCCCCGCCGACCGATCCGCCAGAAACGCACCGTACAGCACGTGCCGCACCTGCACCGCCCGCGCCGCCCGCAGGTACGCCAGCGTCAGCACGCCCACCAGCGGCATCGAACGGAACCCGTGCGTCACGTCGAACACGACGCGCTCCCCCTCCGGCACCGTCTCACTGATGATCTGAAACAGGTCCCAGTTCTCCTCGTCCGTCTCCCCGTTCGGGATCTCCACCAGCCTCGCGTTCGGCAACGCCTCCCGCAGCACTCCCGCATTGCGCTCACGCGCCTTCGGGGAACACAGCACCACGACCTCCTCCTCAGGGAACCATGCCGACACCGCCGCCACGAACAACGGCGTCGTGACCGCAGGATGATCCCCCCAACGGTACGACGTACTCAAATAACTCCCGGCACCCAGAAACGAAAGAATCAACGCACTCCCTCCTTGGACCCGCCTGCGGTCCACCTGTAGGTGAACACCCGCCGCACCACGAACGGTCAGCACCGCATTCTGTCCCGGCAGACGCCCTCCGCGCGCCACACCTGCACCATCACGGGCGGGGAAGGCCTCACCAGGACCCGGCCACAGGGAGATGACCTGTGACCACTCGACACCCACGGCAGCGACCTGCCGATCGTTTCAGTCCCTTAGCAGGGGGATGGCCTGTGACCAGCTCACCCACATGCTCGCCCAGCTTCAGGAAGTTTCAGTCCCTTAGCAGGGAGATGGCCTGTGACGCCGTAAAAGAATACGACGCCTCCAGACACTTTGTTTCAGTTCCTTAGCAGGGAGATGGCCTGTGACGAATCAGCGTCATTACAACGATCAGAACCCGAAGTTTCAGTCCCTTAGCAGGGAGATGGCCTGTGACCCCCGCACCCGCTGCGGCACAGGAGAGACAACCCTATGTTTCAGTCCCTTAGCAGGGAGATGGCCTGTGACTGCTGTACAACTTCCACGAAGAGCAGAAGTAACCGTTTCAGTCCCTTAGCAGGGAGATGGCCTGTGACACTGGAGGCCCTTCGGCGGGTGAACGCGCAGATGTTTCAGTCCCTTAGCAGGGAGATGGCCTGTGACTCGCTCACGTGCGCCGTAAGCGCGTGGAGATGGCAAACCCCAAACGTTTCAGTCCCTTAGCAGGGAGATGGCCTGTGACCGAGTCACTCGATACCTTCCTCGCACTCGAGTGGTTTCAGTCCCTTAGCAGGGAGATGGCCTGTGACCTCATGGGACAGCCTGACAGGTACACCTTTGAGTTTCAGTCCCTTAGCAGGGAGATGGCCTGTGACTTCGACCAGCTGGAGGCCGTGCGCCTCCAGGTCGTGTTTCAGTCCCTTAGCAGGGAGATGGCCTGTGACATCCTCCAGATGATCGAACAAACTTCCACCGCCCGTTTCAGTCCCTTAGCAGGGAGATGGCCTGTGACAAGTCGACGCGCAGCGGTACACCGTCTCGCTCGGTTTCAGTCCCTTAGCAGGGAGATGGCCTGTGACCCGGACAGCGAGAGCTGTACTGGGAGATCCAGCGGTTTCAGTCCCTTAGTAGGGAGATGGCCTGTGACGACGCTCGCCCTGACCGTGCAGGGCCTGATCCTCGGGTTTCAGTCCCTTAGCAGGGAGATGGCCTGTGACCCAGTTACAGCGTGCGACTGGCGCGCACCTCGAGTTTCAGTCCCTTAGCAGGGAGATGGCCTGTGACGCCCGGAACCGGATGCTCAGCGGCAACCTCATCCGGTTTCAGTCCCTTAGCAGGGAGATGGCCTGTGACCGCCGCGCTGGTGGACGACCGCACGGTCCGGTCTGTTTCAGTCCCTTAGCAGGGAGATGGCCTGTGACGGACCCTCTGGAAACTGTCATGCTGCACGCTCGTCCTGACCCCCTCTCATCACATTGCATACCCAGTATGCACCGATGTCGCGGCTCAGGACCTCGAACACCCTCACTCTACCCTGTTTTTCCCGCGCTGGGACGGCATGCACGATGATCGCCCACCCCACGCCTCCCGCTCACCTGCCCTGCACGCCCTCCAGGTCAGCCCGCAGGCCTCGTTTTGCACCCGGTGCAGGAATCGTATGCACGTCGTCGTGCACCACCCGTGGTCCCGGACGAACTCCTTCCAGCCGCAACCGCACCACACGCCCCGGGTCGCACGACGATCCCGTCACCGCAGCAGGTCCGGCGTGTACACGCGTCCGGCACGGACGGCTTCGGCGTACCGGCGCACGTTGCGGGTCAGCAGGTCGCGGTACGTGGGGCCGGTCCGGCCGACGGGGGCGCTCAGGCGGGCATTCAGTTCGGTCAGGAAGCGCCGGCGTCCGTCGGCGTTCAGGCGGACGCCTTCGCTGGACGCCTCGAAGTGGCTGGTGTTCAGCAGGTGGCGGTTGATGCAGGCGAGGACCGTCCGGTCCACGAGGGCCGCACGGTGCGGTTCCATCAGGTCGAGGGCCAACACGGGCCTGCGGCCGTGCGGGGCGTGCAGGACCGCGAAGCCCGGATGCAGGCCCACGCGTTGAATGTCGCTGAGGACAGCGGCGTGCAGGACGCTGTACCCGAAGGACAGCAGGGCATTGACCGGGTCGGGCGGGGGGCGGCGGGCCCGGCCGTGGAAGCCCCACGCTGCGGGGAGGGTGGCGGCGAGCGCCGCGAAGTACGTGGCGGCCGCCGTGCCTTCCAGGCCCAGCAGGGTGGGCGGGGCCAGCGGGTCCGGGGTGTCCAGGGCGCTCAGGGTGTCGGTGTGCGCCTGGACGGCGTGGGCCAGGGCGGGGTGCGGCTGCCGGGTCTGCCAGCGCCTCAGGACGGCGCGGGTGTTGTGCAGTTTGGCGTGCAGCACGGCGCGCGCCTGCGGCCACTGCAGGTCCGGACGTTCGGCGTTCACCTGCGCGCGCAGGAGGCCCGCGTGCCCCTCCAGTCCGGCGTGCAGGCTCCCGAGGTGGCGGCCGCCCATCGTGAGGTAGTGCAGGGCGGCCCCGCGGGACAGCAGATCGCGCAGCGCGGGCGTGGTGACGCTCACCCCGCCGAACAGCAGGACTTCCTCAACCAGGTCGGCCGGGAAGCGTGCGAGTTCCTCGCCGTGCAGCGTCAGGCGGAGCGTGCCGCCCAGCACGCCGAGCACCGTACCCTGGCGTTGCATGAGGACGGTCTTCACGGCCTGCGCCAGGGAACGTACGTCCGGCCTTCCAGGGACGCGCGGGCGAGCGTGAACGCTTCCCGGTGCAGCAGGACGCGCGCGGTGAGCGGACCGCCGAGCGAGGCGTCGAGTCGGCGTGTGAAGGCGAGCGGAACGGGCCACCCGGAGGATGTCAGGTCGCCCAGGTGCGCGTCCAGGGTCCTTGGTGCGAGCAGGTCCGCCAGGGCAGGCGCGAGCGCCACGCTGACGGGGCGGCTCAGGCCCGCGCCTGCCAGCGCGTCCTGCGCTTCCTGCACGAGCAGTTGCAGCGCGGCCTGCCGGACGCCGGGCGCGTGCGGGCCCCACACGGTGCGGTGCGCGGCCTGCACGGCGATCAGGGTGGAACCGGCGTTCACTGCCCCGGCCTGTTCGCGCGCAGCGACCTGCGCGGCCGCCCGGTACGCCGGGTGCGCGAGGGCCGACGTGACGTGCGCGAGTTCCTGCAGGGCCGCACGCGTCAGGGCCGGCAGGGGCGTGGGGGCAGGCCGTGCGGCAGAGCGGGACGCGGCGGGCCGGACCGTGTACTGCCCGGGTGCGGGCGTCACGGAGCGGCCGACCACGCCGGGGCTGAAACGGGCGAGGCGGGAGCGCAGGTGCGGGTACGTCTCCGCGAGCCACGTGTCGAGCGCCCGGTGGTCCTCGTGGACGCTGCCGAGCCGGAAGTACGCCTGCCAGCCCCGGATGAGGTCGTTCACGGCACGCAGGCGCGCGTCGTCCACCGGGACCGCGACGTCCACCCCGAGCGTGCCCTGCACCTGCGCACGGAAGTCGTCGAGGCGACGCGGCGCGATCCGGACGTCTCCCGCACGGAACTGGAACCCCAGGAACTCGTACCCCTCCTGCACCGAAACGATCCGGGTCTTGCCGGCGTTCAGGCGCAGGTCAAGCTGCGCGAGCGCCTGCGCGGCCACGCCTGCCAGCTGCCCCGCCTCGGCGGGGGTGCCGCTCGCGATCACGAAGTCGTCCGCGTACCGGACGAGCGTGCCGCCAGCGACCGTGACTGCCGCATCGAAGGGCCGCAGGTACCAGTTCGCGAGGAGCGGGGCGAGCAGGCTGCCCTGTGGGACGCCCCGCTCGGTCCTGACCGTCAGGCCCCGCTCGACGACCGGGCGGGACAGCAGGGCGCGCAGGAGGGTGAGGAGCGGCGCGTCCAGCACGGCCGACATCGCCGTGAGGAGCCCGTCATGCGGGATCGAGTCGAAGCACTGCTCCACGTCTCCACGCACAGCCCACGGTTGCCGCTGCCCGGACTGCAGGATCGCCTGCACGGCCTGGAGGGCCCCGTGACCCGGCCGGTACGCGTACGCGGTCGGGGGGAGCTGCGCTTCCAGCGTGCCGCGCAGGCCCGACAGGACCGCACCTTCCACCACCCGGTCCGCGACGGACAGGGCCACCACCCCCCGCGGCGGGCCGTGCTCGCGCGGCACCCACACGCGCCACGCGGCCCGCGGGCGGTACCGGCCCGAGTGCACGTCCAGCAGCAGGCGCTGCAGCCGCGTCTCGGCGTCGATGGACCACAACTGCACCGTCTCCCCGTCCGGCCCCGGCCTGGGAGCCCGGGCCGCGGTCGCCTGCCACGCCACCCGAAGGTGGTGCAGCGTCACGGCCCGGTCCAGGGTCAGGAGGGCCACGGGTGGACGGTCGGGAGGCACGTTCGTCATACCGGTAGGCGGCCCACCACCCGAAAACGAACCGGCGGCCGGTTCGTTCTGGACGGGCCGCTCACCTACCGGGCATGAGTGACCCCCAGCATCCCGGACCCGTGACCCGTCCGACCGTCCCTGCGGCCCTCGCGTTCGGCCTCGTGTCGCTGGCCTTCACGGCCCTCGGCACGCCCGGCCCGTTCAGCTGGCCCCTGGCCGTCACGTGCGGGATGGGCGCGGGCGTCGCCGCCCTGCACACGGCCTTCCTCGCGGGTCGGCAGGCCGTGGCAGGCCGGGCCTCACGCCCCGCGCAGCACACGCCCCCGCCCGCAGGGGCCGCACCTGCCGCGTCCCGTCCCGCCGACCCGCCTGTGAATCCCGTCCCGGTCCCGTCACCCACGCCGCGCCCACCCGAGGCCAGCATGCCCGCCTCCCCGTGGCCGACCCTGGCCCTGCCGCACGGGTGGACCACCGAACCGCGCGGCCCGGCCCTGCACGTGACCCGCGACGACCGTCGCCGATTCGTGATCGCCACGCACCCCGCCGCCCTCACGGGCCTGCAGGCCGGCACCACCCCGGTCCTCTGGACGCCCGGCCCGCCCGCCCCACCCACCCGGCAGGGCCAGGCGTGGCAGGTGAGCGGCCCGCCCGACACCCTCACCGCCCTGCTGGAGGTCCTGTGATGCTGCCCGTCCTGCTCGCCTGTGCGACCCTCCTGAGCCTCGGGGCGGCCCTCCTCCTGACGGACCGACCACGGGCCGCCGCCGCCACCTGGGCCGCCGGTGCGGGCGTCACCTGCTGGCTCACGCCCGCGTACCTCGCGTGGCACACCCGGCATCCCGCCGGACCGATCGGCACGTTCCTGGTCGCCCACGGTCTCAGCACCGCACTCCTGACGGCCGCCGTCCTCCTGATCGCCGCTGGCGTCTGGACGCTCAGTCACGCGACGGCCTGCATCACCCTCCCGCCCTCGCCGGTCAGGCCCGCACTGCAGTTCGTGTCCCAGAGCGGCGTGCTGCTCCTCCCGGTCGCCGCGTGCCTGCACGACCCGCGCGCCCTGCCCGCCTGCTTCGTGCTGTGGAGCGCCGGCCTTGCCGCCAGTCTGTACTTCGCCGTGCTGTACCGTCACTTCCCGTTCCGCACCCCGGCCGTGCCCAGCCTGCAGGAACGGCGTGCCATTGCGGCGGCCCTGCTTTGGCTCGCCTTCCTCGGCGTCCCGGCACAGCTCTGGCCGACACCCACCATTCCGTCGTGCGACCTGGGGCGTGTGGTGCGGTTGCGGCTGGAAGGAGTTCGTCCGGGACCACGGGTGATGCACGACGACGTGCATACGATTCCTGCACCGGGTGCAAAACGAGGCCTGCGGGCTGACCTGGAGGGCGTGCAGGGCAGGTGAGCGGGAGGCGTGGGGTGGGCGATCATCGTGCATGCCGTCCCAGCGCGGGAAAAACAGGGTAGAGTGAGGGTGTTCGAGGTCCTGAACCGCGACATCGGTGCATACTGGGTATGCAGTGTGATGAGAGGGAGTCAGGAAGAGCGTGCAGCATGACAGTTTCCAGCGGGTCCGTCACAGGCCATCTCCCTGCTAAGGGACTGAAACGGTGCGCCTGGAACTGGAGGTCGAGACGAACGGGTCACAGGCCATCTCCCTGCTAAGGGACTGAAACTGTCCCCCAAGATCAATAGGCGGTCCTTGCCGGAGTCACAGGCCATCTCCCTGCTAAGGGACTGAAACACGGTCAATCAAGGAGGAGAGCAACGCACTAGGAAGTCACAGGCCATCTCCCTGCTAAGGGACTGAAACAGGTCCCCCGTGACGACCGCGCGGCCAACCACGGTCACAGGCCATCTCCCTGCTAAGGGACTGAAACTTCCCTGTGGAACTTCAGGCGAGCCCGGAAGTCTGGTCACAGGCCATCTCCCTGCTAAGGGACTGAAACGCGCCCCTTCATGCCTGCGCCTCGGCGTGGGCGGTGTCACAGGCCATCTCCCTGCTAAGGGACTGAAACCGGACGTGCGGCTCGGTCGGGGCGATGAACGGGTCACAGGCCATCTCCCTGCTAAGGGACTGAAACGTCCGGCAAACCCACCAGCGCACCGAACTGGGTGGTCACAGGCCATCTCCCTGCTAAGGGACTGAAACCCGTAATGCGGGCAACCCTCGTTGTCCACGACGGGGGTCACAGGCCATCTCCCTGCTAAGGGACTGAAACTGAGGGCGGCGGCCAGCTGTCCGAGCGTCTCGCTGTCACAGGCCATCCCCCTGCTAAGGGACTGAAACGGGTCAGCCGACGTTGCGCAGCGGCCGCTGCGAGTCACAGGCCATCTCCCTGCTAAGCACCGTACCCAAGACTCAGACCGCCGCGCTCGGCAGGTCACAGGCCATCTCCCTGCTAAGGGACTGAAACGCAGGACGAACATCAATTTTCCGGGTGTGCGGAACACGTCACAGGCCATCTCCCTGCTAAGGGACTGAAACCCATGGGCGAGAACGGCGGAACGGATCCCAGCAGTCACAGGCCATCAAACTGTACTCATTGATGCTCGTTTCGCTCAGCTCCACATCAAGAATCCAGTTCATCACCGTGAGATGACTCTCCTGGACGCCAAGTGCTGTCGCCAGCCGATCTGAATGCAGTGGATCGTGATAGATGACCTGAACGGTTTCCGCAAGCCTCTACTGAGCGTCGATGCGGCTCATTCAGACCAGTTCGCCCTGGACCCGCTGGCAACGTAGCCGGAGAAGGCCCGGAGGCGCTGCGGTCCCTCGGGTTCGTGACTGGTCTTCTCTGGCGCTTTTGACTTTGCTGGAACAACAGAGGCTGAACGCGGCGGCGCGGCAACTTTCAACTGCGGTCCATAGCTCATGGAGGCCTGTGGCGCGGGAATCGGGCAAGCGGGCGACTTGAGAGTCGCCCGCTTGCCCGATTCCATCATCAGGACATAGGTGGGATTGGTCGTCGCTGGAAGGTCGCAGAGAGCAGGCCTTGACTCGCGAGGGCGGCAGTTTGATAATACGCATTACAAAATACGCAATATCAATAGGGGGTCCCATGAAACTGCCCGGAACGTTCGTCTGCCTGACCGCTCTTCTCGCCGGAATGGCCGGCGCACAGCAGGTCAACCTTCGTTTCAGCACCTGGGCTGGTGGCGATGGCCTGGCCCTGCTGCAGCAGTTGTCGAAGGAATACAGTGCCCAGAACCCTGGGGTGCAGGTGACTGTCGAGGTCACCCCCTTTGCCGACTACGGCCGGAAACTCGCGATTCAGGTGGCGTCCGGAGACGCGCCTGATGTCGGGTGGCTTGCCGAGCGTGACGTCCCCACCTTCCTGGGCAGCAAGGCCGTGCTGGACCTCTCGGCGGAGCTCAGCAGGGACAAAGCCTTTAATCTGGCAGATTTTCCCCTGAGTACCCTGTCCCTCTGGAAGCGTGGCAGCGCCGTGTACGGCGTGCCGTTCAGCAACTCGCCGCTGGTGCTCTTCTACAACAAGGACCTGTTTCAGGCGGCCGGCGTCAAGGATCCCCTGCTGCAGTACAGTCAGGCCACCTGGGACTACGCGCACTTCCAGCAGGCGAGCAAGGCCATTAAGGACAAGACTGGGGCCTTCGGCGCGCGGGTGATGCGCCTCGATCCGAAGGCTTGGGCCGGCGGGCTCCTCGCCGTGGCGTGGTCACAGGGCGGTGGCGTCTACGACAAGGCCATGAAGTGCCAGCTCGATGCCCCCGGGACTGTGAGTGCCTTCCAGCTGGCGAGCAACATGATGTTCAAGGACGCCAGCATGCCGCGGCCCGGCGATCAGACGGCGTTCGAGAGCGGCCGGATCGGAATGTACTTCGATAACCTCAGCTACAGCGCGCAACTCAAGGACGCGAAATTCAGGTGGGGCGTGTCGCCTCTTCCCAAGGGCACGGCAGGCCGGGTCACCCAGCTCGGCCAGGCGGGGTACGTGGTGTTCTCGAAGAGCCGCAATCAGGCCGAGGCCGTGAAGTTCCTGAAATTCCTCGCCTCGGCGCAGACCATGGCCAGGACTGCCAGATTCTTTCCGCCGCCCCGGCTGAGCATCCTGAAGAGCGCCGCGTATCTCAGCAGCAACCCGGCCATTCCAGCGAGCACCCTGAAGACTGCGGTGGTCGCCCAGCTGCCGAGCGCCCGGGTGCTGGTGACCGGTACCGACTGGCTCCGGGCGAACGACGCCATCACGAGTGGCCTCGACCGGGTCTTCCAGGCGAACGCCAACATCCCCGCGGTCCTGGACGATCTCTGCAAGCAGATCGACGGATTCTGACGTGACGGCGCGCACGATCCGTCCCCCCCGGACACCTGCCACCCAGCGTCGGCAGGAGGCTCTGGCCGGATGGGGGTTCGTGCTGCCCTACGCGCTGGGCATGCTGGTGTTCGTGCTCGGGCCGCTGATCGCGGTCCTCGCGATCTCACTGACGAACTGGTCCCTGCTCGACACCCCGAAGTACGTGGGCGCAGCGAATTACCTCAAACTGGCCAGCGACCGCGATTTCCTCAGCAGCTTGGCTGTCACTGGATTCTTCACGCTCGGGATCCTCCTGCTCAACATCACGGCCGCCCTGGTCCTGGCGAACCTGATGAACCTGCGGCTGCCGGGCATCGGGGCCTTCCGGACCGTGGTGTTCTCGCCGGTCGTGATGCCGGTCGTGGCCTGGGCACTTGTCTGGAAGTTCCTGCTGCAGCCTCAGGGGCCCATCAACACCGCTCTCCAGGGGTCCGGGATGCCGGACGCCAACCTGCTGTTCGCGCCCGGCACGGCGCTGGGTACCGTGATCGTGATCGAGGTGCTCAAATCCGTCGGCCTGAACGCTGTGATCTTCCTGAGCGCCCTGCAGGGCCTGCCCAGGGAAGTGCTCGAAGCCAGTCGGCTGGACGGCGCGAACCGCTGGCAGACCTACACCCGGGTCATCCTGCCACTCATCTCGCCGACCTTCTTCCTGGTGTTCGTGATCACCCTGATCGGTGCCCTGAAGGTCTTCACGCCCATCTGGGTGCTGACCGGCGGCGGACCGTCGAACGCCACCACCACGTTGCTGGTCTATATGTACAAGCAGGGGTTCGGCTTCTTCGACTTCGGTTACGCCTCGGTGATCGCGGCGGTGCTCTTCGTGCTCATCCTCGTCACCACGGTCCTGCAGTGGAACCTGCGCCGTCGCCTGGTGTTCTATGAGGAGTGAGCCGTTGAACCTGCCTGCACCGGACTCGGCCGTCCGACCACCGCAGCGGCCCTGGACGCTGCTGCTGTACCTGATGCTCGCCCTGATCAGCCTGCCGTTCCTGTTGCCGATCGTATGGATGCTCCTCTCGAGTCTCAAGTCGTCCGCCGCCATCTTCGGCAATCCTTTTCAGCTGACAGCCGGGGACCTGCGCCTGCAGAACTTCGCGGACGTCTTCTCGAACTACCCGTTCGCCCGGCAGTACCTCAACAGCTTGTCCATTCTGCTGATCACCGTGCCGGTCACCCTGCTCCTGTCGGCCCTGGCCGGCTACGGCTTCGCCCGTCTGCGCTTCCCGGGCCGTGACGCGGCCTTCCTGCTGACGCTCACGGCCATGATGGTCCCGAGCGAAATGACAGCCGTCCCGCAATTTCTGATCTTCAAGACGCTCGGACTGACGAACACCCACATTCCAATCGTGGTACTGCAGGTCTTCAGCGCCACCGGCGCGCTGGCGGTGTTCCTGATGCGTCAGCACTTCATCACGCTGCCCAGGGAGCTCGACGAGGCCGGACGGGTGGATGGCCTGGGGTACTGGGGCGTGTTCTGGCACCTGCTCCTGCCCCTGTCACGACCGGCGCTCGCCACCGTCGCGATCTTCGCGCTTCTCAATTCCTGGAACGACTACTTCAACCCGCTGATCTACCTGAACGACGAGCGGCTGATGACCCTGCCGCTGGCCCTGCAGCGCTTCACCGATCCGCTCGGCGGCGTGTACTGGAACCTCACCCTGACGGCCGGTGTGCTCGTCGCTCTGCCGGTGCTCGCCGCCTTCCTCCTCGCCCAGAAGCAGTTCATCGAGAGCCTCGCCGCCAGCGGGACCAAAGGATAAACCTTGACCGAGTTCCATGCAGATCTCCTCATCATCGGTGCCGGTCTCGGCGGAGTCGCTGCCTCCCTGTCCGGGCTGCGTCTCGGCCGGAGCGTGCTCCTCACCGAGGAAACAGACTGGATTGGCGGTCAGCTCACCGCCCAGGCAGTTCCGCCCGACGAGAGCCTCTGGATTGAGGAGAGTGGCTGCACCGCCAGTTACCGCGCCCTCCGCGAAGGGATTCGGCGTTACTACCGTCAGCACTACCCACTCACGCCGGAAGCGCACATCGACCCTCACCTCAACCCGGGTGCGGGAAACGTCAGCCGCCTGTGTCACGAGCCCCGCGTGGCCGTGGCGGTGCTCGAGGGCATGCTGGCGCCATACCTCAGCAGCGGCCAGCTGCGCCTGATGCTGAATACCCGTCCGGTGTCGGCCACGACCGACGGGGACCGGGTCACCAGCGTGCAGGCCGAACACCAGCCGACCGGCACCCGGCTGGACCTGAGCGGCGCTTACGTGCTCGACGCCACCGAGACGGGCGAACTGCTGGAACTCGCCGGCATCGAGCATGTCATCGGGGCCGAAAGCCAGAACCAGACCGGTGAACCGCATGCCCTCGCTGTGGCTGACCCGCTCAACCAGCAGGCCATCAGCTGGTGCTTTGCCATGGACCACACCGAGGGCGCGGACTACACCATCCCGAAACCTGCTGGGTACGACGGCTGGCGGACCTACCGGCCAGCGTGCTGGCCGACCCCGCAGTTGAGCTGGACGTACCCGCACCCCATCACTCTGCAGCCGGTTACCCGTGACCTGTTCTCCAACCCTGTCGAGACCCCGCACGGCGGCGACCTGTGGCACTACCGGCGGATCGTGGCCCGGCGGCAGTTCACCGACGCCGCGGCACGTCAGGACATCACGGTCGTCAACTGGCCACAGATCGACTACCTGCCCGGACCCATCCTCGGGGTCTCCGCCCAGGAACGCGAACGGCACCTGCAGGGTGCACGGGACCTGAGCCTGAGCCTGCTGTACTGGATGCAGACCGAAGCGCCGCGTCACGACGGCCGGACGGGCGGGTACCCTGGACTCCGGTTGCGCGGCGATGTCACCGGCACAGCTGAAGGACACGGGCTGGCGAAAAGTGCCTACATCCGTGAGGCCCGGCGCATCCAGGCGGAATTCACGGTCCTCGAACAGCACGTCGGGGTGGAGGCCCGCGGCCACCTCGTCGGCGCGGAAGTCTTTCCCGACAGCGTCGGTGTCGGACAGTACCGGATTGACCTGCACCCCAGTACCCGCGGGCGGAATTACGTCGACGTGGCGAGCTGGCCCTTTCAGATTCCGCTCGGCGCGCTGATCCCGGTCCGGGCCGAGAACCTGCTCCCGTCCGGCAAATCGTTGGGCGTCACGCACATCACCAACGGCTGTTACCGTCTTCATCCGGTGGAGTGGAACATCGGAGAGGCAGCCGGAGCGCTCGCAGCCTTCTGCATGAACGAAAAACACGTGCCTCGACAGGTCCGGGCCTCAGCGGACCTCACCCGGGACTTCCAGCGCCTGCTGACAGACCGGCTCGGCTTCCAGTTGCAGTGGCCGGAGGCGCTGCGGGTTCAGCCGTCACCCGGCTTCTGAAGCCCGGTATCCTCACAGCAGGGGCGCGTTCCTCTGAGCGCCTCACCAGGAGTTCCGTGATTCCCACCTTGAGAAAACGTCCCACCCAGAAGGAGGTCGCCGAGCGGGCGGGCGTCTCTCAGGGCGTCGTGTCGCAGGTCCTCAACAACCGCACCGGCGCCATCCGTGTCACGCCCGAAACGCGCGAACGGGTCATGCAGGCCATGCAGGAGATGGGCTACGTGCCCAACATCGCTGCGCGGTCACTCGTCGGCGGACAGACCCACATCATGGGAGTCTTCACCTACGAGCCGGTCTTCCCGACCGACACCCGGAACTTCTTCTACCCCATCCTCGAAGGAATCGAAGAGGGTGCTGCCGACCTGAACTACGACCTGCTGCTCCATACCCGCTCGACCGGATCCGGAAGGCGCGTCTACCAGGAGCGCTCGAGCCGTCTGTCCCTGGCGGACGGCACCCTGATCCTCGGTGAACTTGGGGAACCGCGCCGCCGGGAGGAGATCACCCGGCTGATCGGCGAGGGTCACCCGGTGGTGTTCCTCGGCCGCCGTGACCTGCCTGGGCACACCCTGTCCTGGGTCGCCGCAGACTACGCCCAGGCGACTGAGGACGCCGTCGGCGTCTTCCGTGATCACGGGCACCGGAAGCTGCTGTACCTGGGCGGCACCCGGAACCACGAGTCGGCCAGCGACCGAGAGGCCGGATTCCGGCAGGCGCAGCGCTTGGCCGGGCGGGAACCGCAGGTGGAACGGGTGAACCCGGAGTCAATCACGTCCGCCGAGGTCCGGCGTCACCTGGACGCGGGCGTCACCGGCCTGCTCATCGAGAATGACGAACTGGCCGTCGCGTGGCTTGCGGCCTGCCGTGAGGTCGGTGTCGACGCGCCGGGCGACCACTCGTTCGCGGTGCTCGGCGACCCGATCAGCGCCGCTCCTCGACCGCGTCCATGGGCGGCCCTGGAACTGCCACGGCGGGAGATGGGCCGGGAAGCGGTTCGCGTGCTGGCAAGCCGACTGGTGGGTGGCCCAGACGAAACCCTGCGCTTGGCGTGCCGCTGGGTGCCGGGTGACACCCTTGGCCCGGCGCCCTCCGGGGATGTCAGGTGACGCTGGAGCCGCTGAACGGACGGCCGGACCGGTGTGAGTAGGGGCCTGCGTGAGGTACGTCCGTACGGCTCGCTCAACCTCAACGGTCCTTCGAATCAGGGACACGACATGTGAGTGACCAGAGCGGTCGGTCGCCTGGAAGGAGCGACGTGAAGGCACAGCGCTCCACTTGACGCGGGCTTCTCTGTTGGGCTCCCGCTGAAAAACCATGTGCACCGGCAATCTTGCCCCCGCCGGGGTGGGAACTTATTGATACCGGCAGAAGTTCAAGTCAGCAGGAATTGAAATCATGAAAGTGACCTTCTGTGCTCTAAGCGTTTTGAGAGTTGTCATATGTGTGGTCGCTGGCAGGTGGAACGACCTCAATCTATGCCGGTATCAATAGGTACATAAAAACACCCCCCTCTCCTGGTCAAATCTTTAGCCCAGACCGGGACACGGCAATTGAGGCTACAAGTGAGTTTGTTCCCCTCTATGATCGTGTTCATGACGGCTCAGAATTCAACTGCGCAAGGTAACGGGTGTCTGCCAGCTTTCCTCGGACTTCTTGCATTTTGTGCCCTCTATCTCTTGTATACAAGCTTCTTTGCTTCTCCACATCAGAAGTGCGTTGACTGACATCTTGCAGTTTGAGAAAAGAACGTCTGGCACGGCATTTTGGCCTCAGAATGAGGTGTGAACCCAAAGAATGCACGTGCCAGACGGCTCTATTCTGACATCCTCACCTGCTTCTCGCGCAAACAACACCGCGACTCCTTCCAGGTCTTCCTGGACCTCCTCCTCGATGGTTCCGGCTGCCCCCTCCCCGCTCGCGCAACCGTCAAGTCCCCCTCCGCGCTCAGTCGCTTCCTCAACCACGCCAACTGGAATCTCCGAACACTCTGCCGCTTCATGCGCCAGGCCGCACTCCAGCTCTTCAACGACACCTGGAAACATGCTCCACACCAGCGTCCTCGGGTCGAATTCCTGGTCGACCTCACCAGTCTCGAAAAAGCAGGAAAGTTCCCTGGACTCTCCGACTGGATGCACGTCCTGAACGCCGTGAACGGCGTTCATCTGGTCGTCCTGTACATCTGCTGTGGAGACCTGAAGCTCCCCTGGGCCTTTCAGATCTGGCGTGGGAAGGGAACGTCCTCACCCGCCACACTGGCCCTCAAACTGCTCCGCACCATTCCGTCCGTCATGCTTCAGGGCAAACGCCGTCCCCGTCTGCAAGAGGGGTGTCGTCGCCAATGTAAAAATGGTTCTGGTGCATTCTCGGTGATCGGATCAGGTTGCCCCTGCCAGCAGCCGCGCACGAAGCAGGTCCAGCTTTGCGCGCCCATACATCTGGCGCTTGACCGTCTTCAGCTTGTTGACGTGGCCCTCGACCGGTCCGTTCGACCAGGACTGAACGATACCCTCTCGAACAGCAGCAAGGTCATTCCAGACGCCTTTCGCAAAGCTCTTCAACGCCGCGATGCCACTCGCTGTGGCTGCTTGCAGCCACGTCCCCAGGACCTGTGCTTCTCCCCGACGAACCATCGCCGCGAACTGTTGCGTCAGCGTGACCACCGTGTGTGCCTCTGACCGCAGGGCGGTCAGTCGCTCGACCCAGCGCTGCTCTTCCACATTCCTGAGTTCCGGCACCTTGATCAGCAGACACGAGAGCGTCCTGATGGACGGTAAAGGGGGTTTCGGGGGCAGGCGGTCATCCTGTGGCGTCTTCTGGCCCCGCAGCGGGGCCAGAAATGATCTCACCATCGTGGCACCGCCAGCGTAGCCCTGCAGCTGCACTTCCTCCCAGAGCATCCTGGCGTTCTCACACCCGTCCCCGAAACGCTCCAACAAGTAAGCCTTGAACGGCTCCAGCCGGCTGGGCCGGGTGCGGCGTTGCGGCGCTGGGCAGGTGTCCAGCGCCACATATTTCCTGACAGTGTTACGCGACCGTCCCACGTCAGCGGCGATCGCGTGGAGGGTCGAGCCTGCCTGCCGCAGCTCTTGGATCCGGTCGAACTGAAGCTGCGTGTGTACCGGGATCGGCAGGCACGGCGCTATCTGCTCAGGTGCATCGGCGATGGTATGCGGCGGTGTCCCGGCTTCGATGTCGGCGGGCGGCGCGGCCGCGCCGCCCAGGTGTTGCCGCAATTCGGCTTGCCAGGGAAGAAGGGTTGCCTGCACCGCGTCCTTCAGGTTTTTCAGCAGGTGCCACCGATCCGCGACCTGAACCGCATTGGGCGCTCCCTGTCTGGCCCCATCGGCGTACACGCTCGCCCGGTCCCTCGTGATGATCTGCACGCCGGGATGCTGACGCAGCCACTCGGCGACCGACTCGGCACTCCGGTCCGGCAACAGATCCACGATCTGTTGCGCTTCCAGATCGACCAGGATCGTGCCGTACGTCAGTCCCTTGCGGTACGCCCAGTCATCGATCCCCAGTACCCGAACGGAGGTCGCGGCTGGAGGAGGTGTCTGCCGGACGATCCGCAGGAGTTTCTTGCGATCGACCGGCATCGCCAGGGTCGAGGCCAGGCGCGCGCCACCCCGTCCACCCGCGCTGAGGGCCAGCGACCGAAAGACATCGGTCAACCGTGTGGTGGTGCGTGCGAACGGCAGGGTGAGCGCCCCGAACCGTTCAGCGAAAATGCGCTGTGGGCACGCCACGTTCTGACAGAACTGGCGCCGCACCACCAGACGCCACAGCGTCTGGTGCCCAGCACACGGGACGTCTGCCAGGGTGCGCCAATACGCGCTGTGTCGACGGGCCGCAGGCTGACCACACCTTGGGCAGGTCGGATCGGCGGCCACACTACGAAGCTCGATGACCCAGCACTGCCGCGCCTCATCGAAAACCGCCGCGTCAAGCTTCAGTCCGCAAATGCCGAACACCTGTTCCGGGTCGAGGGCCATTCTTCAGTATCCGCTGATGGCAGGGGCGACCTGATCCAATCACCGAGAATGCACCAGAACCAAATCTAAGTTGGCGTTGACAAGGGGCGGAGGTTTTGAAAGCAAAGAGTTCATCGAAGCCGTCCTGGAGAGAGAAATCGACATCGTGATCGGCGTCCGGCGCAACAGAAAACTCGTGAATGGGACACCCGTTCACGAGCTGACGACCCGTGGATGCAAGGTGCAACTTCAGGACTTGAAACCCACCATGTACGTCTCCTGGGCATGGTTGTACCGGAATAAAGAGCCAGATGCGTTCGGGCGTCAGCTCCGGGCGGTCCTGCAGCAGGTTCCTGGTCCACTCGTCCTGGATCTGCTCAGTCCACCTGGCGGCCACCAGTCCGGAGGTGGCCAAGTGCACGAGCAGATTCCGGGTCAACGAGGGGTAGAGCACGCTGGCGTCGTACAGGGCAGTGACAAGCGTCAATCGAGCCCCAGCTCTTGCAGGTCATCGGCCAGCGCCTGGAGTGCAGCCTGGCGTTGCATGTCCAGCCGGGCCCGGAAGGCCAGCACGTCTTCGAGATGCAGCCGGCGCCGGGGACCGACCTTCCGGTGGGGGAGAGCGCCGGACTCCACCAGCTTCACGAGGTAAGGGCGGCTAACGTTCAGGAGTTCGGCGGCCTGCTGGGTGGTGATCTCTTCCTCGAGGGTGATGACCTGCACGGCTCGTCCGGCGGCGAGGTCTTCGAGCAGCCCTCCCAGGACTTCGGCCAGCCGGACGGGGAGTCGGTCGGTCTGGGCACGGAGCAGGTCGAGTTGCAGCTGGGCGGCCTGGGTGTCGTCGGCCGTCGGGATAAAGGGCGCAGTCATGTGACCTCCTCCCACAAGCATACGAAATAAACAGCTTGAACGAAACGAACGAAACCACAAAGGGGAGCGATCCGACTCTCCTCTCCTGTTGTTACAAGTGTTGAACGGTCCTTGTGGAGGAGTCAGCCTTTGACCGCTCCCTGGGTCACGCCGCTGATGATCCAGCGCTGAGCGAGCAGGTAGACGATGACCATCGGGGCCAGCGTCATCAGGTATGAGGCGAACGCGAGGTTGTAGTTGGTCGAGAACTGCCCCTGGAAGATGTACTGCACCAGCGGCAGGGTGGCTAACTTGGGATCTGAGATGATCACCAGCGGCAGCAGGAAATCGTTCCAGGCCCACAGGCAGGTCAGAATGCCGACCGTGGCGTTCATCGGGGCCAGCAGCGGGAAGATGATCTTCCAGAAGGTCTGCCAGGTCGTCGCGCCGTCGATGGTGGCGGCCTCCTCCAGTTCACGCGGAATGGATTTGATGTACCCCACGTACACGAAGACGTTGAAGGACAGGCCGTAGACCACATACAGGAAGATCAGACCGTAGGGGTTGTCCATGCCCCAGGCACTCGTCTGCTTCACCACCGGAAGCATGATGATCGGGAAGGGAATAAACAGCGCGCTGATGAAGTAGTAGTACAGGAAGCGGAAGAACTTCTTGTGCTGGTTTCTCGCAATGGCGTAGGCCACCAGCGAGTTGGTGACGAGCGTCAGGATCACCACCGAGACGGTGACGAGCGCGCTCGTCCGGAAGGCCGTGAAGAAGTCGGTGAGCCGCACAGCGTCGCTGAAGTTCTGCCACCGGATCTGACGCGGGAGGGCGAACACCGACTCTGCGAGTTCCTGCGGGGTCTTGAGTGCCGTGACCACCGCCAGGTACAGCGGGACCAAGACGGTCAGGGCAGCCACGCACAGCAGCGCGGTGACGATCCAGTTGGGTTTCCTGTTCTCGGTCAGGCCGTGCGTCATGCTTCCACCTCCCGGCGATGCAGGAAGCGCGTCTGCAACAGTGACACCACCACCAGTACGATGAAGAACAGCACGGCGTTGGCCGATTGATAGGCGAACTGGCCGCCGTCGAAGCCGCCCTTGTAGATCAGGAACGACACCGACTCGGTCGAGGTGCCGGGGCCGCCGCCGGTCAGGGCCACGATCTGATCGAACACCTGCAGGAACGCTTTCATTGCCAGCACCATGTTGATGGTGAAGAAGGCCGCGATCATCGGGAAGGTAATGTTCCGGAACTTCTGCCACGGCCCGGCTCCGTCGATGTCGGCAGCCTCGTACAGGTCATAGGGAATGGTCTGCAGGCCCGCGAGGTACAGAATGATGTTGAACGCGGCCGCCTGCCACACTGCCACGAACACGATCCCGATCCAGGCGAGGTGCGGGTCGCCCAGGATGTTCTTCGACAGCGACGCGATCCCCAGGCCGGCACCGATCTTGGGCACCAGATTGGCGAACAGGTAGTTGAAGATGAACCCCACGATCAGTACGCTGAGGATGTTCGGCAGGAAGTAGATGGCCCGCAGGGTATTACGGAACCGGATGTTGCTGTTCAGGCCGATGGCGATGACGAGCGCCACGGCGTTGACGAGAACGGTCGAGAGGATGGCGAACAGGAAGGTGAAACGGTAGGCCGCCATGGCCCGCTCGTCCTGGAAAATCTGGACGTAGTTGCGCAGCCCGACGAAGTCATAGTTGTTCCCGAACCCCTTGAAGTTGGTGAAGCTGTACAGGATGCCCTGGACGGCCGGGTAGGTATGGAAGACGAAGAACAAGATCACGGCGGGAAGCGCCATGAACAGAAAAGTCAGGTCTTGCCGGCGACGCTTTCTTGGCGCGGTGAGGCCGGCGCTGACCTGACGGTCATCCGAGAGTACACTCATGCGTTCTCCTGGGACGGAGCGGTGGGCTTCAGTCGTCCACCGCTCCGTCTGCTCTGATCGATCAGTTGCTGCGTTTCAGCACGTCGGCCCAGGTCTTGTCGAGCCCCTGGAGGGCCTTCTGCTTGTTCTTGTCCTGAAGCATGGCCTGCCAGAAGGTCTCGGCCGAGAGGCCGGGCGGGAACAGGTTGAACGGTGCGCCCTCGATGTTGCCACTGGCGTAACTGCTCTTCATTGCCGCCAGGCGGGCGTCGGTGGGGACCGTGCCGATCTGCACTGACGGGGCGTTCACTGCTTTCTGGAAGGTGACCGCGTTCTGAGGCGTGGTCAGGAAGGCCATCAGCTTGGCGACCTCAGCTGGATGGCGGGTGCTGGCACTGCTTGCCAGCAGCAGGTCCACGCTGCTCACCACCTTGTTTCTGGCATCGGTGGCGGGGAACGGAACCATGGCGACCTTCGCGCCGGGGTTGGCGGCCAGAATGTCAGGCAGTGCCCAGTCACCCTGGATGTAGAACACGCTGTTGCCTCTGGCGAACGACGCGGTGCCGTCGGGGTAACTGGTGCCGAGCGGATCGGCCTGGCTGTAACTGGCGATCTCCAGCATCTTGTCGGCCACGCCGCTGTACGCTTTCTGGAAGGTGGTCTTGCCGGCCGTCTCCTGCGCCGCGAAGGTGGCCGGGACGGTGTTGACCGCGATGGCGTTCATGAACGGCAGTGTCACCCAGGCGTCCTTGAGCGTCAGGGTCAGCGGGGTCTGTCCGGCCGCCTTGGCTTTCTTCAACGCCGCAATGAAGGCGCTGTAGGTGGTGGGCGGCTGCACGCCCAGCGCTTTGAGTTTGTCGACGTTGTAGATCAGGCCGATGGTGTTGGCGGTGTAGGGAATCCCGTAGACCTCTTTACCGCCCACGATCGACTGCAGTTGCTGCACGTAGATCGGCTTGACCTTCCTGATCAGCGCGTCGCTGGCGTAGTCCTTGAACACGCCGCCCTCGGCGAAGCCTTTGAAGTTGGTGTCTCCTCCCATTGCCACGATGTCGGGGGTCTTGTTCTTGACGATCCGGGTCTTCAGCACCGCCACGAAGTCCGGGGGGACCACCAGATTCACCTTGATGTCTGGGTTCTGTTTCTCGAACTGTGAGAAGAGCTGCTTCCAGGTGTCCACGCCCTTGTTCCCGACGAAGAACTCGATCTCGGTGGCGGCGGAGGCGCTGGAGGCAAGGAGGGAGAGGGCCAGGGTGGACAGCAGGGTCATACGCTTCATAGAACACCTCATGGAGAGAGACGGAACACGGTGGAGGAAGCGGACTCAGGCCTGAGGCACTTCCTGGCTGGAGAGGGCGTGATACACACGCGCTTCGAAGGGGGCGAGGGTCAGGTGAAGCTCCGGACGTTGGGTGGCCGCCAGATTGGAGAGCAGCAGCCGGTAGCAGGCCGGGGGGGACGCGGCGGGCCAGTCGAGGGTGACCGGCTCACGGCTGAAGTTGAGAAGCACCAGCAGCTGTTCGGTGTCGGTGGTGCGGGTGTAGGCGTAGAGCTGGGGATGGTCAGGTAGAAGCAGGTCGTAGCGGCCGTCGACGATCACCGGGAGGTCCTGCCGGAGCCGGATCAGCTCGCGGGTATACCAGTAGACCGAGTCGGGGTCAGCCAGGGCCGCCTGCACGTTGACGGTGGTGTGGTTGGGATTCACGCCGATCCAGGGCGTGCCGGTGGTGAAGCCTGCACCGGGTGTGGCGTCCCACTGCATCGGGGTGCGGGCGTTGTCCCGCCCCTGTGCCCAGATACGCTCCAGGGTGGCCTGCGGGTCTCCGCCGCCCTCGGTCACCTCTTCACGCCAGAGATTGAGGGTGTCCACGTCGCGGTACTCAGAGATGCTCCGGAACTGTACGTTGGTGGTGCCAATCTCGTCACCCTGGTAGATGTACGGCGTACCCTGCAAGGTGTGCAGGAAGGTCGCGAGCAGCTTGGCGCTCTGCACGCGGTACTCGCCGTCGTCGCCGAAGCGTGAAACCATCCGGGGGACATCGTGGTTCGAGAGGTACACGCTGTTCCAGCCCTGTCCGTGCAGGACGTGCTGCCAGCGCCCGGTCACCTCTTTGAGCGCGGCGAGGCTCCAGGGCACCTGTGTCCAGCGGGGGGTGGGATGGGCGAGATCCTTGTCGAGCGCCATCTGCTCGAACTGGAAGATCATGCTCAGTACGCCCTCGGTTTCGTGGGTGTACTGCGCGCCGAGTTCCGGACTCACGCCGGGGGCCTCGCCGACGGTCAGGACGTCGTAGTGGTCGAGTACTTCGCGCCGCATCTCGCGCAGGTACTCCAGCAGGCGCGGGCCGTTCAGGAAATGCAGTTCGGCCAGCGGATAGCGCTCATCCTGTTTCTGGGGAGCATCTGGAAAGTCGGGGACCTTGCTGAGCATGTTGATGGTGTCCATCCGGAAGCCGTCGACGCCCTGGTCGAGCCACCAGCGCATCATGCGGTAGATCTCCTGACGTACCTCGGGGTGCTCCCAGTTGAGGTCCGGCTGTCGTGGGGAGAACAGGTGGAGAAAGTACTCGCCGCGCTCAGGGTCGAGCTTCCAGGCGGAGCCGCCGAAGTGAGAGCCCCAGTTGTTGGGCTCCTGGCCGTCCTCGCTCGCGGGGCGCCAGATGTAATAGTCGCGGTACGGGTTGAGGGTGCCGTCCGGCAGGGTACGGCCCTTCCTCGATTCCAGGAACCAGGGGTGCTCGTCGCTGGTGTGGTTGACCACCAGGTCCATGATGAGTTTCATGCCGCGGGCGTGCAGCCCGTCCAGCAGGTCACTGAAGTCTTCGAGGGTTCCGAACTCGGGCAGGATCGCCTGGTAGTCGCTGATGTCGTACCCGCCGTCGTCGTTCGGCGACTGGTAGACCGGGCAGAGCCAGATGACGTCCGCGCCCAGGTCGTGCAGGTAGTCGAGCCGGGCCCTGATGCCCTTGAGGTCGCCAATGCCGTCTCCGTCGCTGTCCTGAAAGCTTCGTGGGTAGATCTGGTAGACCACGCTGCGCTTCCACCAGCCGGTCTGCCGGGAGCTTGCCGACCTGTAAGCGCTTACAGGTTGAGTCGATGAATCCGTGTCGTACATGGTCACCTCCTAACGTCGCCGGACGCTCTGACGTTCGACGATGGTCGTCGGAAAAACTACGTTCTCGCCCAGTTTCTGGATGCCCTGCAAGTGATCAAGCAACAGGCTGGCAGCCCGCCGACCCATGCCATACAGTGGCTGGCGGACGGTGGTGAGCGGCGGCAGGCACATCTCGGCCAGCGGCAGGTCATCGAAGCCCATCACCGAAAGGTCATCAGGGACCTGGAGCCCTCGCGCGTGCGCCGCTGACATCACCCCCAAGGCCAGCTCGTCGCTGCTGGCAAAAACGGCGGTCAGATCCGTGAGGGTCGCCAGCAGCCGCTGCCCACCGACCTGCCCGTCCTTGAAGGCGAAGCCGTCCATCAACTGCACCTGTCCCTCGGTCAGCGCCAGACCGTGATCCCGGTGCGCCTCCTCGAAACCGCGCACACGCCCGTTCTGCTCGGGTGTACCGTACGCCCCGCCGTAAATCATCCCGATCCGCTCGTGTCCCAGGCTGATCAGGTATGCCGCGGCGGTGTAGGCGGCCAGCCGGTCGTCACAGCGCAGGGTCGGCACGCTGGGGTCGCTGCTCTCGCCGGAAAGCACCACCAGAGGAATCCGCAACTTCTGGATGAAGGTGGCGTACTCCGGCAGCAGCACCTCGCTGGCGAAGATGATGCCGTCCACCCGTTTCTCGGCCAGGAGTTGCAGGTAGTCAAGGGTCCGTTCGCGTCCGCCCCCGGTCTTGCAGACAATGATGCTGAATCCCTGCGCATGGGCTGCGTCCTCCACGCCGCTGAGCACTGTACCGGAGAAGCCGTCAGAGACGTTCGGGAAGATGATGGCGAGCGTCTTCGTCCGGGCGTTCATCAGGCTTCGGGCGACCGCATTGGGTTTGTAGTTCAGCTCCTGGACGGCCAGGAGGACGTTGGCTCTGGTTTCATCCGCCACCCACTGCTGTCCGTTGAGGACCCGTGATACGGTCGCGGTGGAGACGTTCGCGCGCCTCGCGACATCGCTGATTGTTGGGTCCATTGACACTTTTACTGTAAGCGCTTACAGGTGTGTCCGTCAAGAGGTCAGTGAAGAAGGGAGCAAGCAGCAGAAACGCCTTCCTGCATTGCCGCGATCTAGAGGCTGCCAGGATCGCTATGCGAAAAGCGGCCTGAGGGTGTTACAGAACAGAAGGTACATCGCCAGAAAGTGGAAGCCAATCAAATCCCGGTCTGGAAGTGGCGGCCCACACGGTCGGCATCCTCGACCTGCAGAAGCGGCCGGTCGTGCGGGTGCTCGACACCACCTTCTTCCGGCACCGCCCCTGCAACGCCTGTGGAAGCACCAGCACCGCCGGGCGTCAGACCGAAGTGAACCGTCTGCGCCTGCTGGCCCGCGAAGCCCAGTGGCGTGAAGAGGAAGCCCGGCGCCAGGCCGAGCAGGAAGCAGCCCGTCAGGCACAACCCTCCCGGCTCCGACCTGAACCTGAGGCGCCTCCCTGCTGGATCACCATGTGCGAACCGCGCTCCGAGGTGTACCGAGCCCCGCTGTTCGTGACGGTTTTCGGTGTCCCCCTTCTCGTGCCTCCCCTCCTGATTCCGGATCGGCTGCTGTGTGAGGTGGCCGGGACGCGCTCTGTGCTTCAGTAGTCTGCGCTGCGCCTGCAGCATGCTGACGGCCGTGAAGAGGATGCGAGCGGTCGCCTGGGGGTACTGCTCGGCGACCTGCTGATGGCGCGCCTACCCATCGCACCAGAAGACCACTCCTCGAGGATGTTCGTCATCTGGTCCCAGCTCAGAAACAAAAGAATCCCAAGTCGGGAGTGCCTGCTGAAGTGCCGCTCCGTCGGCAGCCAACTCTGTAGGAGGAACTGTAGGAGGGCTGACCCCCCCCCGTGACCACGCCGAGCCTCCACACGCCTTCTGGCCAGGGAAGGCGCCTGGTCTGGTCTCCACGTCTTCACCGTGCTGCCCATGTCCCACCTCAGCTGAGGTCGCGCCACGTCAGCGCCTCCACGACCAGGAACGGTCAGGGGAGCGTGACGTCTACATGCCCTGACATCGACGGTCATCCGCGGGCGTCCCGTTCTGGAGGGTCGGCCAGCGATACGCCTGCCGGACGTCGACATGGCGAGTGTGGGGCGGCCCGGATTCGACGTGCGCGTCAGGAAGTCCTGGACTCGCATAGAGAGGGACGCCCAGCTCGACCTCGGTGCGGACACACAGCCAGTGGCCGCGCACTTCCACACCCTTCACCCACCGCGAGAGGAGCTGCTCCGGCGGATCGACAGCGACGCCAGGCGTGATGCCTCGCACGTCCCCCCGGAGATTCCACAGGCGAAGTGAGTGCTCACCTGCGGCGATCAGGTACCGGCCGTCTGGAGTCCACTTCAGGGCAGGGAAGCCACCCATCTCCCCTTGCGGGAGTGGGCGGCTTCCCCGGGATGGATCGACCAGGAACACTCTGCACCGATCGAGATTGGCACCGGCCGTGCCGCACCGGAGGACCGCCGCGGACGAATGCTGCGGATTGAAGACGGTCTCCGGGCGGAAATACGTGGATGGATCATCCGGATTGTCGTCAGGAAGGGAGAGCGTGATGGTCGGTCCTCCCGGGAACGTCACGGGCCAGGCCAGCACGGCGCTCAGGAGGAGGGACAGCATGGGATCATCATGCATCGCTGGCGGGCGTCCGGGTCCCCAGGTGGCCTCCGGGCGTTCAGCGCTCCTGGGGCCGCATTGGCCGTTCTGCATCTCGACTGTCATTCGCAACAGGAGAGGGCTGTGCGGGAGGTGATCGGGGACTCGGACACGTTGCCGCCCGACACTGAGGCGTTTCTTGCACAGCAGGTCCCAGGGATAATCCACTTGACATGCACCCACCTCCTTTTGATGCCCGCACGCTGACCGTGGATCTGGTTCGTCAGCTCCTGACAACCCAGTTCCCGCAGTGGGCGACCCTTCCCATTCAGGCTGCCGAGCCTCAGGGATGGGACAACCGGACCTTCCGGCTCGGCAGCGACCTGTCCGTCCGTCTTCCCAGCGCTCAGGGCTACGTCCGTCAGATCGAGAAGGAACACCGTTGGCTTCCTGTCCTGGCGGGCTCGCTCTCCTGGCCTATCCCCGTCCCGGTGGCCCTCGGGCAGCCCGGTCATGGATATCCGTTTCCGTGGTCGGTGTACGGCTGGCTGGCCGGTCAACCTGCCGGCAGTGTCGACCTGCCGGATCTGCGTCCCTTCGCGGCGGACGTGGCGCGCTTCCTGAGCGACCTGCAGGCCGTCGACCGCGGTGGGGGCCCGCCTGCCGGAGCCCACTCGTTTCACCGGGGAGGAGCGCTGGCGATCTATGACGAGGAGACACGCGAGTGCCTGACCGACCTTGCCGGATGGGTGAACACGGAAGGCGCCCGGGCGGTGTGGGATGCGGCACTGGTCGCGCACGAGGAGGTGCGGCCCGTGTGGTTCCATGGGGACATGGCCGTCAACAACCTGTTGGTCGCTGAAGGTCGACTGGTCGGAGTGATCGACTTCGGCTGCTGCGGGGTGGGGGATCCTGCGTGTGACCTGGTGCCCGCCTGGACGGTGTTCAGGGGAGAGAGTCGCGTGGTGTTCAGGGCGGGACTGGCGACGGATGCGCGCCTCTGGGCCCGGGCCAGGGGGTGGGCGTTGTGGAAGGTGCTGCTGCAGCTCAGGCAGCTCAGGGAAGGCCGTGCTGCGGGGGATGAGGTCACGGCGGCGCGTCAGGTGCTGCTGGAGATCCTGGACGATCACCGGACGGTTCAGGCAGGCTGACAGGGGGAAGAGCGAACGGCCGGCCAGGGGCGACGCGCGAGGATAGGCCAGAATCATCACCTGCTTCCCTGGAACCGGATTGACACCGGATAAAGAGACCGGGCAGGACACCCACAGGTGTCCTGCCCGGCGTGGCGGACCTTCAGCGGGGCAGGTAGGGGGCGACGTGGGCGGCGGTGACGCTCTGCTGGCCGAGCGACTGCATCTCCCACGGGCCGCTCGCATCGTCGCTGGACTGGAGCGCCACCGTGATGGACGCCGTGCTGCTGCCGCGCACGACGTTCAGGGTGCTCACCTCACGCATGAGGTTCCATCCGGCGTGCAGGTTCGCGTTCATCTTCGCCTGCAGCCCGGTGATGACGCCGTTCGCGCTGGCACTGCAGGTCTGCTGACCGCCGAGCACCGTCGCCTGGTCGCTGTACACCCAGAAGCGGTTGACGACGGTGCCATTGACGTTCTGCGCGTCGCTCGCGTCCGTGAACGAGAACGGTTCGGCGCTCATGACGGACGCGCCGTTCTTCTGCACGTCGAGGCGGTACGCGACGAAGCCCTGCGCGGCCGCGTTGCTGCTGGTGAACTGCCCCAGGCAGTTGGGATTGCTGGCGACGAACAGGTCCGCGGCGGGGACGAGGAAGGGTTTGACCTGTTCCGCGCCCGGGAGCGCGAGCATGAAGCTCCCGTCGGCGTTCAGCGTGCCGGTGCTGAGGGCCGGGTTGCCGGCACCCTGGGCGCGGGTGTCGTCGGCGAGCAGGGCGACGGTGGCGGCCCCGCCGGTCCAGCCGTTCAGGGTGCCGCTGATCGCGGTCGGGGTGACGCCGGTGGGCAGGGGATCAATCGTGCTGCTGGGCGTTCCGCAGGCGGCGAGCGCCGCAGAGACGAGGAGCAGCGGGACGAACTTGAAGGTTGAATTCACCCGGTCACGCTAGCGCCGTGCCCGGCCCTGCGTGACGGCAAGTGTCGTCCGTGCGGCGGGGAACGCTCCGCGCGCTCACGCAGGCGTTCCTGTTCCCCTGGAACCGCGCCCTTGGGTTCCGGAGGACGTGCTGTCAGCGTCCGTTCCCGGTGAACTCCACCGGGAACGGACGACTTCCCTGACCCTGCTGAAGGCAGCCTGGGTCTGTCGTTCAATCACTCCTCTCGTTCGGGTTCGGGCCAGCACCCGGACGCAGGTGGGCGAATCAGTTGGTGGAGGAGGGAATTTCGATGACCGTACCCAGAAACGTGCCTGCCTTGAGCGGAAGGGCAGATCTGGGAGAGCGAAGGATTCGTTCTGCGGCCCGGGGGCTGAGCGGAAAGCCAAGTACAGGAGACCGAGCCGCGTCTCTCCCGGGGGTTGACCGCTGCGTCTGGATTCCCGCGGTGCCAGCACGCCTCACCCGTCTGCAACGGTCACGCCATTGTGCTGATGCAGCCCCCGCGTCCACCGGACTATCCTGACTCCATGACGCACATCCCTGCCCGGCGCTTCAGGCGTCGCGGGCTGGCAGCCTGAAGCGCCCCTCCGGGGTCTGCCCAGCCCAAGTTCCCCCGCGACGCCTGGGGTGAACATCATCAGAGACAAGCGCCACTCGCGGGCCATTCTTCGTCATCATCGGCAGCGGATCATCCGCAACAGGCTCAGATACGCTTCCGTCGGGGAGACTCTTCCAAACGCCGTCTGGGGCTGGGTGTACCGTTTTGCTGGTCAGGCCAGCAAGACCAACACTGTCTGCAGCTGCGGTCTCTGCCGGGCAGCAAAATACCGGGACCGACCCAGGCAGAAGACATGGGAGGACGAGATGAAGTGATGCCGGACCCGTCCTGCCTCCATGACGGCGGGCCAGACCCGGTCCGTGCGGCTGTTCTGCGTCCCGGACGCCATTGACCTCGAAGTCGTCGTCGAGCCGTTCTCTTGTCGGGTCTCACCCGCGCCTGGTGGGCGCCTTCTTCGGCGTGGTGTGCTCCGGTGCCGCCCGGCCCTGCCCGAGTGCCTGGCCTCTCTGGAAGCTGGCGCCCATCTTCGTACGCGTCTGCGCGGCCAGCGCCTTGAAATCCACCAGTCCGGCCTCGATCGCCTCGGCACTCACCTTGATCTTGCCGCTCCGGGCGCGCGACAGGTCCCGGTTCACCGTGCCGAACCAAGCTTCGAACGCCGGAGTGGCGTCGATGATCATGTCGTTGGCGTTGCGGGTGTACGTCTCCGTGCTGCCACGCCGGACGTACTGCTTGGGCAGCACGAAGCGGGAGGGCAGGTCGGCAGCCAGGACGTGGCCTTCCCGGACGGCCGTGCGCAGCTGCTTGACGAAGAGATCGCTGCGTTGAGGGTTGTGAAGCTTCCGGATCTGCTCACTGAGGGTGATGTAGGGCACGAGGTGAGTTCATCATGGGGAATCCAGGAAAACAAGACGGTCCTCCGGGGGAGAGCGGGTGGCTGAGGCCATGGAGCACCACGACAGAGCGTCGCCCCTGGATGGATCCGCAGCAACAGCGCGGTGGAGACCCGTGGCAGACTCGGGGCATGGCTGCCGACCTGAATGCCCGCCCGGAGACGGACCTCGCTGTCACCGGGTCGCTCCTGAAGCGTCCGCACGTCACCCGCCGGGCCGGAACGACCGGAAAGGTGCACCTGTGTGACGCCGAGACGCTGCTGCCGTTGTGTGGTCGGCCGCTGGCGAACGGAGGCGTGCCCTGCGACGCGCCGGTCGACTGCCTGAGCTGCCGACGCCGTCTGGCACGCCGGATCCGCCGCCCGAACGATCCGCTGCTGAAGGACGCCCACGAACGGCGCCGCAACAACCGCCGTCGCCGAAGTGCAGCAGCAAGAACCTGACAGCAGTGCAGGATTTCGGGACATTCCACCTGCACGGGAGGGATCATGTTCGGCCCAGTCGTCCGGCGGATCATCCCCTTGGACTCGAACATGGTCCTGACAGAAGTCCCGTTCGACGAGCACGGCCGTCCAGTGCCGGGGGCTCAACGATCACCGTGAAGCCCCAGGGCAGGCGCGGTCCTGTCCGGCGAGCGCCGTCGTGCTGACCGTGTCGCAGCGCTCCAGGCGGCCAGTGGTCAGATTCCAGCGGAACACGTTCTCAATGTCGGCCATGTCCATCACCCCGATGCGGACACTGGCCTTGGCCGTGACGGTCAGGACCGGCCCGCTCCGTTCCACCGTCCAACCGGCAGGATAACCGGACCCGTATACATTGAAGGGCGGCACGGCCGGGGGGCTGAGCGTCTGAATCTGCCTGCCGCGCGTCACGGTGACGCGCATGTCCGGCCCGACCCGCACCCGGACTCCTGGCTCATCCAGGCCAGCGAGCGGGCGGCCCTGCCCCCAGCCTTCCCGCCCGGACTTCAGGTCCCAGCCCCGATCGCTGGAGCCGTCGGTGAGCCGGATGGTGCGGCCTAGGGTCTGTCTGACGGAACTCATCTGCAGCGCGTAGATTCGGGGGATGCATCGGACGGACCTGACGCCGCAGCAGTGGGTTGCGCTGCAACCCCTGCTGCCGAGAAACCCAAAGCGCGGCCAAGCGTACGCTTCGCACCGCAAGGTCCTGAACGGCATCTTGTGGCGCATCAAAACAGGTGCACCCTGGCGCGACGTTCCCCGCCGATACGGCCCCTGGCAGACCTGCTACGACCGGTTCGTCCGCTGGTCGAGAGATGGGACCTGGTTGCGTCTGCTGCAGACCATCCAGGCGACGGCTGATCAGCAAGGCGAGATCGACTGGGACAAGGCTTCGGTGGACAGCACCCACATCCGAGCCCAGCGGAGTGCGAGCGGGGCTCGTAAAACGCTTCCTGCCGGAGAAAAAAGGGGGGCTGTGTCAATGAATGGCTCGGGATCAGCCGGGGCGGTCGGACCAGCAAGATCCACGTCCTGAGCGAGGGTCGAGGACGGCCAATGGCCGTCCTCGTGTCTGCCGGGCAAGCGTCGGATCCGACGTTTCTCGTCCCGCTCCTGGACGCGGTGCGGGTGCCAAGGGTGATGAAGGGTCGTCCGAGAAAGCGTCCGACCAGTCTTCGGATGGATCGGGCATATGGAGCTGGAGTGTACCGACGGGCCCTCCGGGCCCGTGGGATCCGCTGTATCTGTCCAGAGCGCGAAGACGCGAAGAAAGCGCGGCTGAAGCGGGGACAGCGAGGTGGACGGCCGCCCAGCCATAATCCGGAAGCCTATAAGGAGAGAAACCTCGTGGAGCGCTGCATCAATCGACTGAAGGACTTCCGAGCTGTGGCCACCCGGTATGACAAGCGGGGCTGGCATTTCCTGTCGGTCGTGCACATCGCCTGTATCGTACTCTGGCTCTGATTCGTCAGACACACTCTAGCACGCTCAATTCGCGCAACATGGCAGGAAACGGGCCCAGTCGGGCCACCCGCCGGAACTGCCCCGCGTCCAGCAGCGTCGCGGAGGTCACGCCCAGCGCGAGCAGTCGGTCATCTGGGAGGACCTGCAGCCCTCGTGTGCCTCCGGGGACGCTCAGGCAGGTCACTTCCAGTCCGGCTAAGGTGTCCCAGCGCTTCACGGTCTCGTCGTTCGCGCTGCTGATCAAAGTGGCCGTGCCCGTCCAGACGAGGCCACCCACCGACCCCTGGTGGGCGGTGAGGTAGGGGAGGGAGACCCCGCCGCAACGCCCGGTGAGTCGGCGCTCCTGGCCGGTCCGCAGGTCGTGCAGGCGAATCCCGCCGGCGCGCGAACCGATGGCCAGTTGCCGTCCCGTGGGATCGTAGGCTAGGGCAGTGACGTCCAGTGACCACGCGTTGTCCGGCGTGATCGCCGATGGCCCGGGATGCGGGAGACTCTGCCGCAGCTGCCCTGAGCTGGTGTCCCGCAGCTCGACCTCGCCCGGCCCGCTGCCTGCCGTGACGAGCTGTCGGCCGTCGGGCGAGAGGGCCAGTGGCGGGGGCATGCGGCCCGGAGGGTCACTCCCAGCCGGCCGGGCGGCTGTGGCTGGCGGCGCGGTCCAGCGCAGCTTCAGGGTGTGGGCGTCCCAGGCGTGGAGCGCGGCCCCGGCACTGTAGAGGGTCCGGCCGTCCGGGCTCAGCGCCAGTTGACCGGCCTGGAATTCCGCCTCCGGGAGGGCGGCCGTCACCAGGACACGACCGTGGGGGGAGACGCGCTGCAGGGCGCAACTCGGAACACTGGAGACGAGGCGGCAGTGCCAGCCGATCCAGTCTCCTTCTCGCGTCGTCTGCCCGGTGCTCAGGGCGGCGGCGTGTCCCAGGAGCAGGCCGATGAGGGCGAGGAGCTGTCCGACAGATCCGAAGCGAGTCACGTCCCCATCTTGCTCCCGGGAACCCGGAGCGCCGGCCGCACTTGACGTTCGGCGGGCTGCCGACCAGGAGGCGGTACTCGCTTCTCTGTCGTCTGGCGGGCGCGGTGTGGGCTTTGGACGGCGGCCGGGCCAGTGTACTCGCCGTCATGCGGCATTCGAATCCTTGACGAAGGTGGTCCTTCTGAACGAACCCTTTCACCGCTTCAGGCCGTTTCACCACGATCAGTTCGACACCGGCCTGACTGGCCTCCAGGGCCGTCTGCGCGCCGGTATAGCCCTGATCTGCGTACGCGACCTCGACGTTGACGCCCGTCACCTCCTGAACTTCGAGGCACAGGTCTTTGACCTGTGCTCTGTCCTGTTCGTTCGCTGGGGTCGTCAGCACGGCCAGGACGTGACCGAGCGTGTCCACGGCCAGGTGAACCTTCGTGCCCTTGCGCTTCTTGGCACCGTCGAATCCAGCGCGATGTCCGCTCTCTGGCGTGCTCTGCAAGGTGCGGCTGTCAATGACGATAGCAGTGGGTTCACCGGATCTGGACTGCTCGATCCGGCTGAGCATGCGAAGGTCATGAGCCGCATTCTCGAAACACCCAGCGGTGAACCAACGGTGCGCCTGTTGGCGCACCGTCTCCGCGGGAGGGAAGTCGTGGGGCAGGTAGGCCCATTGCGCCCCCGTGCGTGCCACCCAAAGGAGCGCGTTCAGGACGTCTCGGATCGGGTATTTGCGTTGCCTAGCATCTTTTGGGCTGAGGAGCAAGGAAGGCAGCAGGAAAAAGAAGGTGTCGTCGTCCATGTCGCTGGGGTAGCCGCGCCTGGTCACCGCTTCATTCTGCTGTGTCCAGACCCTTTGACTCAAACTTCAAACCGCATCTCGGCAGCCTCAGGAAAAGCCTGTTTATGTTTTCCAAAAGGGCATTATCTCAAAAACTGCAATAAGGTCGTTAAGAACACAAGATTTAATATATATATCTTGGGCTATTTCGGGAACTTCTTTATGTGTAAATTTCCCATTACGTATTTTACCAATAAGTTCCAAAAGATAATTCGATGCCGTATAAAAATCAGCAACGCTCATTCCCTCGCTATCGTAATTAGCTAGAATGCTTATTTTGACCCTCCCTTCTTCAGAGAATTTAATACGTATATCGTTTTCGGTCACTGGAATTTTGCTGTTGTAGTTAGATATAGCGTTTTCTACTAGAAATATCTTATCTTCGATGAAAACTTCGTTGAGCGCGCTCGAATTTGATATGATATCAAAATAACTCCCTATCGGTCCAGGGTATAAGAAAACAAAATTATCGTATACTCCTGAATCTACCAATTCTGATAAACTATCACTGGAAGGTGAATAGGAATTAAATACGTAATCCATGGTATGCGCGGACCCGGTATGAACACAGTAAAATACTCTCACATCTCTTTTGAGCGCGTCATTGAGTGAAAGGGAAGATCGTGGTGGCATAATGATCATCTCCTGTATATGCAAACAAGAAGGGTATCGGCGCACCGTTTATGTTCATAAAAACATACGACCCGCTCAGGCGTTCCCATGTAGATTGCTTTACCCCTGGAATTTATGAGGCACAATTGTAGATCATGGGCTGATCAAGGTCATAATAATTTTGAAAAAACCGTTGAACTAGAGTTGAATTGTCTAAGTAAAAGGAGATTTGGTAATTGTTATAGTTGAGTCATTGACGAATTGAGGAACTTCACTTTTGCTTCGCTGAATCCATATTTGATCCCACTTTTTCCTGAGATGGGATTATATAGCCTATCAGCAGTCTACACTTCATGACAGGTGGTGTCTAAAAAGCATTTGAAAACACTTTTAGTAAAACGCATCGGGTCGCATGAAATGTGTCTCATACGCCTTTCTATCACTTTTTTGCCGATCGACGGACCAGTAGTCGGATCATGACCTCACAGTTCAATTGACTCAAGGTCAAAGTTATACTAAAATATAACCATGCACACCACCCATCTCCGGAAGGTCGGCGGCTCGGTCATGCTCAGTATCCCCCCGGCCCTGCTGGACGTCCTCGGACTCCAGCAGGGCGCCATGGTGTCTCTCGCCCTGGAAGACGGTCACCTGATCGTCCTGCCGGTCCGGAAACCCCGGTACAGCCTGAGCGACCTGCTCGCCCAGTGCGACCCGGACCTGCCGATCACCACCGAAGACCAGGCCTGGCTGGACGCTCCTGCCACCGGAAACGAACTGCTCTGATGCAACGCGGCGACATCTACCGGGTGAACCTCGACCCCACCGCCGGACACGAACAGCGCGGGACACGTCCTGTCCTGCTGGTTTCACCCGACGCCTTCAACACGCTGACCAGGACGCCCGTGGTCCTGCCCATCACGACCGGCGGCCAGTTCGCCCGTACCCTGGGCTTCGCCGTATCGCTCGACCAGGCCGGAACGCAGACGAGAGGCGTCATCCGCTGTGACCAGCCGCGCGCGCTGGACCTGGCAGCCCGCGCAGGGACACGACTGGAACGGGTACCGGACGACGTCATGGACGAGGTGCTGGCAAAACTGGCGACGCTCCTGCAGTGACCAGCGCGACTCCACCGATGAGCCACGTTCAACGCAAGGCCGGGCATCTCTCGCCCCCGAGCGATTGAAGGCGCGTCCGTGTCGGCTCGTGCTGCGTGTCGATGCAGAACATGAGATGAAATGCGTTTCAGACGCTGTTCTCTGCTCTATGGTCCGTTTGGGGACTGCGCCTCACTTGCACTGTTTCGCACTGCGGTCTGGATGGCCTGACGCTGTCCTGCCCGGTGACGGTCACCGGTACTTCCTGTTCGTGGCGGGGGTGCTCAATTCGCACGATCCGGTACTCGGCCACGCTGTTCACCGCGAAGAAACGTCCCTGGGTCGGCATGTGCCAGCGGAGGCGCTCCGGGGTGTGTCCCTGGCAGACGTTGAGGGCGTCCGTGATGGTCGGGAGCTCCCCGAGGGAATGGAGGGTGTGGGGCGGGGTGAACGTCCAGACGTCCGCGCGGTACAGCGGCATTGATTCAGGGTACCGGTTGTGCCCCCGTCCGGAATCGAATGGGCCTCCATCCGTTCTGAATGGTGGGGGGAGCCTGCTGAACAGCCTGGGGACCGAAGGGTCCTGTTCTCCGGACCCGCCAGGTCACGCCCAAGCGTCTGGGCCGTCATCTGGGACCGAGGGTCCCGAGGCGCTGCAGGATCTCCTGCGCGAGGCGCGCGAGGGCCTCACGTTCCCGCCGGTCGATCCGGCTGTCCTCGTACAGGCGGGTCCGGACCAGCTGCAGCGGCTCCGCGTTCCCGAGCTCGTGCGGGTCCGGCTGGACCGGCGCACCCTGGACGACGGTCCGGTCCGCGACCTCGCCGGTGCTGCTGACGAAACGGAGGTCGGGGTGCAGGAGACCGAGCGTCACGAGTTCATGCCCGGCCGCCCGCTGCACGGCGAACGCCGCGTCCGGCCCGGAGGACAGGGCGGTGAGCAGGGTGTCGGTCAGTTCGGCGCGCAACTGCACCTCCTGGCGCTCCCGTTCCATCTGAAGCTGCGCGCGCGCGGCGCGCGGGATCCCAGCGGCGGTTCTCGCCCATCAGCGAACGGGGCACCGGGCAGCATGGACGGGCATGGCGCACCGTACCACGGGGCAGCACCCCACCCTGGATCAGGCCTGTCTCTCTGCAGGTCATGCCCGAAGACCGCCCCTGCTCGCTGGCTCCGCCCTTGTCCTGGGCAGGAGGAGAGGCCCGGCGTGGTCAGCCGCGTCCGGTCACGACGACGAGCCCTGCAGGATGCCTGCCCGCTCCCGGAACGCACAGGGTGCCTTGTCGTTCCACGCGGAGGGCCTCCCGCGGGGTGTACGGATTCCGTCGGAATCCGTCTGTGTCGGCCTCCAGCAGGGCACCGGCGTTGTCGTCCTGGACGTGATTTGAGCGGCTGTCGGTCGGGTGAAGCGGTTCAGGATCTCCAGTTGTGGGCAGGCCCTCTCCGGAGCCATTTCACGTTCCTGCCCGTCCACCGCACGGCAGTCACACCTGCCGTCACGGCGCGCGCGACCGTCCACTATGCTGGAACGCATGTCGTCGTCCGACCCCGTCCCCTGCGAGGAGTCCACCCCCGCCGCGGCCCCCGTCCACCATGAGGCGCCCCCACTGCCCCCCGACGTCAGCGGCACCGTCGCCTTCTACGCCGCACACTATCTCCCGGACGGCCGCAAGACGCACGACGTCCAGCACGGTCCCGTGGACACGGAGCTCCCGCTCGCCAGCGCGTTCAAGACCACGCTGCTGTACACCGTCCTCCAGCAGGTCGACGACGGCCACCTGCACCTCGACCAGCAGTTCGAAACCACCGACGCCAACCAGAGCATCGAAGCGTTCCCCCCGGACCGGATCAACACCCTTGACCGGCTCGCCGAACTCACCATCCGCAACTCCGACAACACCGCGAGCGACATCCTTCACCTGGCCGCCGACCCCGCACGGGTCGCCGAACGGACGACGCAGCTGAGCCCCTGCACCCACATCCACCTCACCACCAAAGCCTTCTGGGCCGCCATGAGCGGCCTCGTCCCCGAAATCATCGACCCGTCCACACCGGAAACGCTCAGGAGCAGTGCGCGCAGCTTCGCGGCGCTCCCCGCCCAGGAGAAGCGTGACGTCGCGGCCCGCATCAACACCCTCGCGCAGGGCGTGCATCAGCAGGCGGTGTACGACGGCCTGGACACGTACTTCAACGGTGTGAACTACCACCCGGAGAACGACGTGTCCCTCCTCAACAGCAGCACCGCACGCGCGTACAGCGATCTGCTGTCCAGGCTGTTCCTGCAGTCGACGCTGCAGCCGGCGACCCGGGCGCGTTTCCGGGAGATCATGGCGAGCGGGTGCTGCACGAAACCCACGGAAGGGGTGCCGTTCCCGTACACGTACTGGGGCGCGAAAGCG